>DATJGV010000001.1:0-4992 GCA_035494575.1 Pyrinomonadaceae bacterium
TTCGCCGGACCCGGTCACGAACGAGCGATTTACAAAGGTGATGGGCAGCGTGTTGTACCGGCCCACAATTTTGCCGTTACCGGAATTTGCCGTCAATTTTCTGTTCGGTGAAATGGGCGATGCGCTCCTTTTGGACAGCACACGGGCAACTCCTAAACGATTGCAAGATATAGGATTTGAATTCAAATTTACCGATCTCGAATCCGCGCTTAAACATGAATTAGAAGGGTAAAATTGCAGGCGAACCCGACGCAGCAGACGCGCGTCATAGTTTGTCGCCCTTTCGTTATGAATTTCAGAAAAACCTTCTATAAGCTTGTATTTGCGGTGTTATTCAGCAGCATTGTGTTTTACGCCGCGGACTTTGCAAGTGTTGCGTACGCTCAAACGATCACCGAAAACAAAACGCTGGTCACGCGGACGGTATCGGCAAGCGCCACGGATTCAGGCAAATCTAAAACGGAATACGCGACTGTTTTTGTAAAAGCCGCATCGGAAAATGCTCGTTTGCGTGACTCGCTCGCGTGGGATTTTGGCGGACGCGTCCAGACGGGTTGGAAGATTTATTCGGCGTTAATTGGCCAAACGATCGATACGAACGGCGAACCGGATTCACCTGCCTTCGCGCGAGACCTCTCGGCGTGGCAAGGGAAGTCGGGAATTGAGCCGACCGGAATTCTGGATGCTGTGACCCTGAAGGCACTGGTCGCAAAATGGCAATCGCAACGGCTTGGCCGCAGTGAATATCCTCCGGCTGACAGGTTGCTGACTGCTCCGATCTCCGATTTTTACGATCTGACGCGTGATGTCGGGCTATTGCAGGTCGAAAAGGAAACCTATGCCGCGTATAAACGAATGATCGCCGCCGCCGCAAAAGATCTTGGGAAAAACCTTAAACTGACCGCCTCCGGAGACCTCGCGCCGGAGGAAAAGTTTTTCAGGATAGTTTCGGCGTTTCGGTCGCGCGAGTACCAGGAGCAACTTCGCCGACAGCAGCCGCAGAGCGGACGTACAGGTCTCGCAAAATTTAGCGCGCATGCGACCGGACAAGCGCTCGATCTATATGTCGGCGGTGAGCCGGTTACGACAAAAGACGCAAACCGGGAGATACAAGTACAAACTCCGGCGTACAAATGGCTCGTTAAAAACGCGGCGAAATTCGGATTTTACCCTTATTTTTACGAGCCGTGGCATTGGGAATACGTCCCGAGAAATAATGCAGGATCCGAAGTTCCGCGTTCAGAGTCAAAATCCACAAACTAAGACCCAAAATACCCGTTATTTGATCACAACCCAATTACCTTTTCTCACCGAAGTTTTTCGTGTTGCCGGAGTTTGGGGTTCTGACGGATTTGCCAGCACGGCAATAACTTGTCCTTTTGCTGCGGCGTTTCCCGATTCAAGGTCGGAGATCTTGATCGTAAACTGCTTTTTGCCGGTTGCGGCGAAGAGCATCTTTTTAAGGGTTCCATCACTTAATTTCGAATCGTCAACACCGCTTGTCCTTAGCTCTTCGCGAAGATTCGAGACAGAATTTTTTCGGTGGCTATAAACATCGGGGTAAATATGCAGCCTCCCGGATTCGACGACAAGCGTGTCATAGGTGATCTCAACCGGAATGATCGGTTCTAACGGAGCGATCAAAGTCTTTTTCGTACGCTTTGCCGAGGCGATCTGAGCAGGCGTTACATCGAGCCCCCGCCCGGCGACGATCTTCTCCGTCAGATCATAAAGGTCGGCCTGCATTACGCGGACGCAGCCGTGCGACACAAGGCTGCCCATATCGCCCGGCCCCTTTGCCTGATGGATAAGATAGCCGTAGCCCAGCGGGATCTTTACCTTGCCGAGCGGGTTCCGGCGGTCTGTCGGCAGTATTACTTCGCCCGGCTTTACTGAGCTTCCGGCATCGATCCAGTCACTCGAGGGCGGTATCCAAACCGGATTCCATTCAATTGACGAAGCTTCACGACGACCGATAAAAATAGGCCATTCGGCCATGCCTACCCCGATGGGATATGTCTTTATCTCCCTGTTGCCTTGCCACAGCGTCATGCGAAACGCTGGAACGTTTATCGTGATCTTCAGATCGCCGCGGCCAGGTTCGATCGAGGTCTTTTCGATGCGGCCGCCGGTAAGTTTATCTGACCGTGCAGAATCGCGCATTATGTCCGAGCGGAACGATTGTCCAAAAACTGACGCCGCGAGAGCGACAGCAAAACCGGTTAGAAAAAATAAACGTTTTATCATCTATAATTTGTCGCTGTTACAACGGAAATAGTTGTATTGGAACCGTCTAATAGCTCTCAGCTAACAGCTATTAGCTGGCTTTTGATAACCTGAATAGAAGAGGACGGCTGGGCGCTGCATCCGCCGCAAAAGGAGCGAGCTGCAGGTTAAGAATGTATTCTCCGTCTTCGACGTCGTTAGGCACGTATATCATTTCGGTGATCGTGCAATAGAGCCGGGTTGCCGTGTTTGTTTCAAAACTGCCGGCTTCAATTCCCCAAAAGGTTCGGTGGTTCGAGAGTTTTCCTTCGTCATATAGCCTGTCAATCGACGGCGTATCAATAAGCAAATGTTTGACGCCCAACGCGACGATGTAATCCATCGCTTCGTTTGAGAAGTATGGTGGAATGTTGTCCGTATATTCTCGCGTTAGCTTGCTGTTGTCGTTTGGCAGGGTGCGGATGATCAACGCACTCTCCAAAAGATTAAAGTTGGCCGGATCGGTTAGAAGAGTCTCAAGAACGCTCTTGGTAATCAAACGATCATTCTCGCCAAACTCCACGGCATACGTCTCGCTTGCCTCGCCAGGGTTTTCCGGATCGACAGAAATAAGCGTTGCCGGAAGAAATACATCTCTCAGACAATCTGCGACCGATATTCGTTCGAGGGTAATGTGTCCGACGCACTCGGTGTGCGTGCCATTGCAGTGTGGAATAAGCGTGTACTGTTCAAAATTGCAGCTGCCGCCGCGGCGCGTGTCGCCCACGAGATCGCCGGCCCTGCATGCTTTCGTGACCGCTGGCTCGACACCGTAGGCATTTGGCTGCGGGCCGTCAAATTGCAACGGGATGGAAATATCGATAGGGTTATTTATATCGACTGTTTCGGTTTGGCCGTTGATCTCGATTGATATCGTCATCAATCATAAGTTACCGCAATTTAAATTGCCTGTCACAAATCGCGTGCCGAATCGTCTATGTTTATGGAAAGGGATGTTTAGCAACGACAAAAAGGTAGAAGTTTTTGATAAGCACAGATCTCGGCTTTTCGGCATTGCGTACAGGATGCTCGGCACGCGGGACGACGCGGAGGATATCGTGCAGGAAACATATATTCGCTGGCACAAGGCCAATGCGGATGAGATCGAATCGCCCGAGGCGTGGCTCGTGACAGTTGCGACGAGGCTGTCGATAGACAGGTTGAGGAAGGCGTCGGCGGAACGCGAGACATATATCGGGCCCTGGCTGCCCGAACCTATTCTGACCGATCCTTCACCGGAGGAAAATGCGGAGCTTGCGTCGGACCTTTCGCTTGCGTTTTTAACGCTGCTCGAGCGGCTCTCGCCGGTGGAACGCGCCGTATTTCTGCTCCATGACATATTTGATTGTGCGTATTCTGAGATCGCACGGATAACCGACAAAAGCGAAGCTGCCGTTCGGCAGATGATACATCGTGCGCGTGACCGTGTGCGTAACGACCGCCCGCGTTTTGAGGCGAACGAGTCGGAGCGTGTGCGGCTGATCAGGAAATTTACGGCAGCCGCATTTGCCGGTGATCAGCAAACGCTGCTTTCGCTGTTTGCGGATGATGTTGCTCTGACGTCGGACGGCGGCGGAATAGTGAGCGCGGCCCGGCGAACGGTTTACGGAGCTAAACGTCTCACAAATCTTTATGTGACCATTTTTGCGAAAAACCGCGACCGCTTTGCGGCGAGGTTTGTAACGATCAACGGCGAAACCGGCGTTTTGGAATATGCGGACGGGCAGCCGTTTTCGGTATCTGCATTCACTTTTGAGGACGGCAAGATCACGGCGATCTATCGCGTGATGAACCCGGAAAAGCTAAAAGTGTTTTCCGGTCTTGCTGAAAATAATTTTGAGGATGCGCTGTCACAAAACGATGCTGACGGCCGTCTAGGTTAATGAAAGCCGAAGATTCGGCGGAAATTCATAAAGAAAGGAGTAATCATATGGAACAGAGAATTAACGTTATGGAAAAAGGTCAGGGTGCGATGAAGGTTATGTATGGTTTTGCGGCCTATCTTGCAAAATCGTCGATCGAGAAAAACCTTCAACACCTAGTTGAATATCGGGTTTCGCAGATAAACGGCTGTGCATACTGTCTGGATATGCACTCAAAAGATCTTCGTCACGAGGGCGAATCGGAACAACGGATCTATCTGCTGTCAGCCTGGCGCGAATCGCCGTTTTATACCGACCGCGAGCGTGCCGCTCTGGCCTGGGCGGAATCCGTAACCCTGTTAGCTGATACTCACGTACCGGACGAAGTTTACGAACAGGCGCGAAAGGAGTTTAGCGAAGAGGAAATGATCGACCTGACGATGCTGGTCGTTGCGATCAACTCGTGGAACCGTGCGAATGTCGCATTCAGAACGACGCCGGGAACATATCAACCGGGACAGTGGGCGGCCACGGCTTAATATCAGAACCACCTGCGTGAGCAGGTAGATTCTTTGAGTGCTGATCGGAAAAATACCGTGCCTAATGTTCGACGCTTTCTGCCTCGGACTCACGGTCGAATTTAGCCTAGGGTTCCGCCTTTTGGCTGCGCCCTAGGCTTTATTGTTTGTCACTGTTGATGACGTTAGATTTCTTACTTCTCTCGCAACCTCATCTATATCAATCTCGCCCACCTGGTTAACGTTCGCGCAAATCTCCATCAACAGCCTGTCCTGAGCATTTCCTCTTTCTTTCGCCACAGAATACGGAAGATCCTCACGAAAGGTGACCATTGAGTATTTCGAAA
>DATJGV010000002.1:0-7452 GCA_035494575.1 Pyrinomonadaceae bacterium
GATCTGGCAAACATCGTGAACGAAGCGGCGTTGAACGCAGCGCGGTTTAACAAAAAGGTCGTGACGATGTCCGATTTTGAGATCGCCAAGGACAAGGTCCTGATGGGTGCCGAACGCAAGAGCATGGTTTTGTCGGATGCGGAAAAGAAACTGACCGCGTATCACGAAGCGGGCCATACCCTGGTCGGACTGAAGATGCCGTCGGCGGATCCGGTTCATAAGGTTTCTATCATTCCGCGTGGAATGGCGCTTGGTGTCACTCAGCAGTTGCCCGAAGGCGACCGTTACAGCTACACCCGCGAATACCTGACCAGCCAGATCGCGATATTGATGGGCGGGCGCATCGCCGAGGAAATTTATTTTGGCGACAGCAAGGTCACTACCGGTGCCTCGAACGATATCGAACGTGCAACGGAACTCGCGCGTGCGATGGTTTGCGAATATGGTATGAGCGAGCTTGGGCCGCTGACCTTTGGCAAAAAGGAAGAGCAGATATTCCTTGGCCGTGAAATTTCTCAGCATCGCGATTATTCAGAGGACACCGCGATCAAGATCGACGTCGAGGTCAAAAAGATCATTGCCAAACAATACGAAGTGGCCAGGTCCGTTTTGACTGATAACGCCGATTCTATGGTCAGGTTAGCCGAAGCTCTGCTTGAGTACGAAACCCTTGATAGTGTTCAGATCAGACGGGTTGTTGCAGGCCTGCCGTTGGACGGCAGCGACTCGACGCCCTCGACAGCCGATGACGATGGTACACCTGAGTCCGAGGAGAAGTCGAAGAATCCGTTCAAGAAGCCGATCCTGCCGCCGATAACGCCGAATAATCCGGCAACGGCGTAGCATCTGTTTTTGAATGGAGAGAATTAATTGGGGAAAGGCGAATTGCTTTTCCCCTTTTTCACTTTTAAGCTCATCACGTTATGTATTGGCAAACCGCGCGCCGTAAGATCTCTCTGGAAAAAACGCTCGTGATGGGCATCATCAATGTCACGCCCGACAGCTTTTCGGACGGCGGGAAATTTTTCTCTATCGACGATGCACTACGACAAGCTGAAAAACTCGTTACCGAAGGCGCCGATATTTTGGATGTCGGGGGCGAATCGACAAGGCCCAAAAGCGCCCGCGTTTCTTCGGATGAGGAGTCGTCACGTGTCGTTCCGGTGATCGAAGGCATAGCGAAACGATTCGAAACGCCTATTTCTATTGACACAACAAAAGCTGAAGTTGCCGAAAATGCTCTGGCCTCCGGAGCCGAAATTATTAACGACATTTCGGGCTTGCGGTTTGATCCGCGAATTGGGGAGGTCGCCGCAGCCCACGGTGCCGGGTTGGTTTTGATGCACTCGCGGGGAACGTTTGAGACGATGCACACGCTGCCGCCGGTCGATGATATATTGAGCGACGTTTCGGCCGATTTTCGGCGTGCGGTATCCGCGGCGAAGTCGTTCGGCGTTGCGGACGGGCAGATCGTCCTGGATATCGGCATAGGCTTTAGCAAGTCGCTCGAGCAGAATTTAGAACTTCTGGCCAAACTTGATAAACTTGTCCGGGAATTCTCCGAATTTCCAATGCTCGTCGGAACGTCACGAAAGTCGTTCATCGCAAAGATACTCGGCGAATCGTCGCCAGATGAGAGGCTCGCTGGCAGTCTTGCCAGCGTTGTTGTTGCCGTCTGGAACGGAGCGAAGATCATTCGCGTTCACGACGTGCGGCCGACGGTTGACGCTTTAGCCATAACGCAAAATATACGATCAATGGCCGAAAAGGAGATGAAACCGTGAGTCGCATGCGCAGATTGGACTGGAATTTCACCTTTACGCTTGTTCTCTTTATTTGCGCTTCGTTTTTGGCATCGGCGCGAGCTGTTTGGGCTGATATGGCACCTCCATCCGGTTCAAAATGGGCTCCGATAGATATTATTATTCGCGCCGATGAAGATTTTTCGGATTACCGGTTTTTTGTGAGGTCGTATCATGGATTAGACGAGATCAACATAAGTGCCGCGCAACCGACCAAAATTTCGGGAGCAGAACGAATGGCTCCTTTTGCCCAGGATGGACAAGTTATTGCAATTCCCAGGGACACAGCGGCGCGGTACGACACGGAATCACGAGATACCTTTATTGATGACATTTTGTCCGGGCGTGTGTCAGGCGCCATCATAGTTTTCTCGCCATCGTTTCAATACGTGGTTTCAAAAAACGATCCTCAGAAGAAACAAACTTCGACTTATGTCCTTCACAGAACCGGCCCAAATCGGATCGAGGCTACGTTCCTCGGTGACACGAGCGATGTAGAACTTGCATCCGCGGCATCTGATACGGGTTTCTTTTCGAGTTTGATGTCTCCAGTCGGGATCAGTTTCGTCATACTGGGCGTAATCGTTTTTTCCATTGTTCTCAGGTTATACTTAAGCCACTCCGCAAAGAAATAATCATGCAACTGGTTCGCATTTTTCTTGTTTTTTTGACACTTTCTTTTGTCACAGGCTTTACCGAATGTTATAAGCCCGTGACAAATTCCGGCCTGCCCAAGGATATAAGGGTCGTTGCCGTTCCGGTTTTTCAAACCGAGGCAAAGGGGCTTCGCTACCGTGTCGAATCGCGATTTACCGATGCTGTCGCAAGCCAGATCCTTAAGGCGGGACATGGCATCAAGGTTCAGGGGTCGAACACCGGAGCGGACGCGGTTGTTGAAGGAACGATACGCGATTTTGCATTCACTGGCGTTTTGCTAGACTCTCAGGGCCGTGCCCGCGTTTATGAGGTGACGATAACAGCTGCGGTTACGATTCGCGACCTGCGCGACAACAAGATCCTTTACGACAATCAGAACCTTGTCTTTCGCGACTCGTTCGAATTTTCCGAAGACCCGCGGTCATTCTTTAACGAAGAAGACCCGGCCGTCGAGCGCATAGCTCGTGCCTTTGCGGAATCGGTAGTATCGACGATCGTAAACGGAATGGGTGTAAGGGAGGAGAAGAAATGAGATGCCGCAATAAAGTGCACAGATCCTAAAAAGGAGACCGCTTAACGTCTTTGAATAATGTCTATGAATATTTTCCACGTTGTTTTACCCGAGAAGTGGGCTGAGACTTCGGATAAAGATCTTTACGAAGCGGAAAGCTTGGCGACCGAAGGATTTATCCATTGCAGCTTTGCCGGGCAGTTGGACGGTGTTTTGGAGCGGTATTACAGCGGTGTCGAGCGTGTGATAATTCTGGAGATCGATCCGACCAGATTGACGTCGAGATTGGTCGAAGAGCCGTCGACAAACGACGAGATCTATCCGCATGTTTATGGGCCGATAAATACTAATGCGGTTGTAGGAGCAGAAGAAAAGATACTTTGAACGCGAATCGTGCGGATGAAGCCTATCTGAGCTGATGATGCTTTCAAGGTATCCGAGCAACCTGCTTCTTCCTGCGTTCGGAAGCTACAAGATCGACAGGCTAACAGACGTTCGTATTATATGCTCGAAAATTTTGCTGAAGTCATAAAACCGAGATCGCGCGAGGCCGCGCTGCTTGCCGAGATCGATCCCATGCGGATGCCGCAGCATGTTGCAGTGATAATGGACGGCAATGGCCGGTGGGCAAAGCGACAAGGGAAACCGCGCATCTTTGGGCATCGAGCAGGAGCGGCTTCGGTACGAGCGATAATCGATACATCGGCGCGGCTCGAGATAAAAGCGATAACGTTGTACGCTTTTTCGACCGAGAACTGGAAGCGACCAAAGGCAGAAGTTTCCGGTCTGATGCAGATGCTGAAGCGTTATCTGCGGAGCGATCTCGAAGAGGTCCACAGCCACAACATCAGGTTTCAGGCGATCGGACATTTGAAGGCGCTTGCGCCCGACATTCAGCAGGAGATACAGGCCGCGATGAAAAAAACCGCAGCTAATACGGGCACTATTATGAGCGTCGCGCTTAACTATGGCGGCCGCGCCGAGATAGTCGAGGCGTGCCGCAAGGCGGCGGCGGACATTATGAAACGCGGCGGCTCACTCGCGAACCTGACCGAGGCGGACATTGAGCAAAACCTGTACACGCACGGGTTGCCTGAAGTCGATCTGATGATACGCACAAGCGGCGAATTTCGCATTTCAAACTTTCTTTTGTGGCAGCTCGCGTACAGCGAAATTTACGTGACACCGACGCTTTTCCCCGATTTCAGACGTGCGGAGTTTTTTGAGGCAATTATCAATTTTCAAAAGCGTGAAAGGCGCTTTGGGGACGTGAAATGAATTCTGAGATACGCTCGCTTTTTCCGGCGGCAAATAATTACACATATCTGAATAGCGCAGCTGTCTCGCCTCCGCCTACAACAGCCGTTGACGCCGTGTTATCTCAACTCCAGGACGTTTCGGCAAACGGCTCGGTCAACTACACGGACTGGATCGCGACGAAAACGCGCGCCCGCGCGCTCGTCGCGTCGATGCTAAACGTGCAGCCCGAACAGGTCGCATTTACGCGAAACACATCGGATGGATTTGCGTCGATCGCAGGCGGTTTGCGATGGCAAAAAGGCGACAACATCGTGACTTTTGCCGAAGAATTTCCCGCAAATTTTTACGCGTGGCGGCGTGTGCGCGACGATTTCGGCGTCGAATTGCGGCTGTGCCCGGAGCGTGAAGGACGGATCGACCTGGACGAATTTATCTCGCTGATCGATTCGAACACAAAACTTGTGACTATCAGTTCGGTGCAGTATGCATCTGGCTTTCGTGCCGATCTTGAACGTATTGGCCGCGCCGCACGTGCGGTCGACGCTCTGTTTTGCGTGGACGTCATTCAGGGCCTCGGTGCGACCCGTTACGACCTGCCGGCTGAGTTTGTCGATGCGGCAAGCCTGGCGAGCCACAAATGGCTTTGCGCACCTGAGGGATGCGGCATCATTTATCTTTCGGACCGGGCGCGCGAGATGGTCGAGCCGACAATGATAGGGTGGATAAGCGTCGAGACGCCGTGGGATTTCGCGGACCGCACACAGCCGTTCAAACCGAACGCTCTTGCTTGGGAATCGGGTACCGGAGCATCGGCTCTGTTTTACGGCCTTGAACAAAGCCTAAAGCTGCTGATCGAAACGGGGCTTGAAAAAATCGCGGCTTATCTCGATGAACTAACCGATTATCTTTGCGAACGGATATCGGGCAAAAATTACGACATCATAAGCTCTCGTACTCCGGGCGAAAAATCCGCGATCGTCTGTGTAAGGCATCGCAACAGCCTGCACTCGAGTGAAATAGCCGAGCGATTACAGGAAGAAAAAATAATCGTCTCGCCGCGCGGCGATCGCCTGCGCATCGCTCCGCATTTTTATAACAGTCGGGAAGATGTGGATAGGCTGATCGAGACGCTGCCATCGTAATTGCGGAATGCGGGTTACAAGTCTCCTATCCAGATGAGACTCCCGAACAATTTAGTATTTGAAATGGCGTAAAGGAAACGTTCGTCGGCTGTTACGAATTGACAGGACAGTGAAACAGCCAGTGCCAGGTATGTCCAGTCATAAACTGTTTGTCCTGACATTATGGCTCCGATTAAGGCGGCGTTCAAAATTGGTTTGTGCGGGTGGGCCTCAATACTTTGGGACGAAAAAGCAGAAACGATCTGACTTCCTTCGTCGCTAGTCAGTTCGCCGCGCATAACCTTTTTCCAAATAATATTGCCCGCCTCAGGAAAGATAAGTTCCGGGGCATGCAGCTCGTAGCTACCGTCCAGAAGCTTTTCGGCGTTTACGGTGTAATTTTCATTAACATACCATTTGACCGCAACACTGGCGTCCAGAACGATTCTCACCGGTAGCGGTCCTTCCTTAACAACTCGGCGGAGTCAGTTTGGCTATCGGCGCCAAGAGCCAACCTGATCTTTCTTGCGGTTTCAAGTTCGGACAAGGGCTCGCTTTCGACCGCGCGATCGAGAATAATCTGGACCTCGGCCTGCAAAGATCGGCCTTCGCGAGCAGCTTTTAATTTAAGTTTTTTGAGAGTGGATGCATTCACGTCTCTTACTAACACACTAGGCATAAATTTGAACCTCAAAGAATGCTATCATTATGATAGCAGAGACTGGAAACCCTGGCAAGATCGATTCTAAATCATCGAGAAAGAAAAATAGCTGTCAGCTTTTAGCCCTTAGCCGTCAGCCGGATTTAATCCTTTAGTAAATGTTTTGGCGAAATGTCGGGTGTCAGATGGTCGAGGTTGAGGCGGATCATGCCGCCGGCGTCCGAGAATTCGGCCATGTGGGCTCGCTTTTGATCACGGAGGTAAAAGAACACCACGCCAAATCCCAAACCGGCAACGACCGACATTCCCATTCCCAAAACGATAACGAGAACCGTGGAAAGAAACACGTCCGAGGTTGTCACGACAAAATTTCGCTCGGCGCGGTTGTAGTAGAACGGGTCTTTGCCGAGCCATTGTATCTGCTTTTCGTATTTGATCTGGTTAAGCAAACCGGCAGCTGCTTCGGGGTCCGTTACGTCGAAAACGAAGGCGTTGTAGTTGCCGATACGACGGTAAACGATGTTTTCGCCGCCGGCCTCCGCAAGCGCTTGGTTGATCCTGGTATCGGCCTCAACGGAAGCGTGCGGCGAGGGAAATTCGATAATGACAACTTTTCCGGCTTCGTAAGGTGCGGTCACGGCCTCGGTTCCGGGGACGAATTCTACAGCGTCGAGCACGGCACGTTTGCCGACAACAGTTTCGAGTCCGGCGACGCTGTCCGTAAATGTCGCGGATGACTTAACCTTTTGCCAGTCCGGCAGATGCATGACGAGAACAGGTACTCCCTCGTCGTTGGATTCGAGGCTTTTGACTTGAGGCGCCGGCGACTGCGCGCTCGCAGATACTGTGGCCAGCACGGGTGACAGTATCAGAAAACTAACTAAAATGAGGAAATTGAGGATGCGTTTTCTCATACAAACTATCGATATTATTCGCACTTCTGCTCAATGCCGGCAAGATACTTGTATTCTAAACGGGATAGTAGCATCTTTTCAAAAACACGGCCAAAATGCAATCTATTCGTACACACCAAATCGTGTACGAATTGAGCCAAAGCCTACACGGATTGGGCGAAACAAATCTAAGCTTGGATGTATGCCGAATACGTAGGTATGCCCGTTAAATTGGAACAAAATGACGTTTTAAGCGTTAAATATTATAGGGAAATCAGCTTTTCTGTGTTTGGCACACGATTTGATACATACCCAACTGAGGGGGAACAAGGTAATGACAACAGAAACATTGAATTTTCCGGTTTTTCAGAACGACGCAGCCCTGACAGCCGATGCGGTTGAGTCGCCGGATGACCAAACCGTAGGTGATGTAACTGCAGCTTCGGATTTTGAGCTTGCGCAGGCTGCGGCCAAGGGCAACATGATGGCTTTTGAGGAGATTTATCAACGCCATCACCGCAGGGTTTATTCAATTTGTTTACGCATG
>DATJGV010000003.1:0-10416 GCA_035494575.1 Pyrinomonadaceae bacterium
AGATATCCATACTTTTCGGACAGTTACATTTTCCGACAGCAGCGGATGTATTTCCCACATCGGCGAGTTGACGATCTTGACGCCCTCGATCAAAACATTTTTGCACTTGTGCGGCTGGATAAAGTTCGGCCTGAGATATGAACCTTCACCAAAGACGCGGTATCTCACGGGCGTTCCCTTTTCCATCATGTCGTAGAGCTTTGCACGGGCAGCACGCTGGTTCCCGGCGCCTTCTTTCCAGCCGTACTGCGCCCGACCATTCCACGGCCACCAATATTCATTGTTCGCTTGGCCGTCGAGAGTTCCCTCGCCGGTGATCGCGATGTTGGTCTGCTCGAAGGCATAGATGAAGGGCGAAAAATTCATGCACTCCATACCCTCGAATCGAGTAGCAACAAGCGGATACTTTTTCGTATCAGTCGAGAACTTCATGGTGGCGTTTTTCGAGATGTAAAGGTTTACGTTCGACTTGAGGTTGACAGCACCAGTAAGGAACTCGCCTTCTGGGACGACCACACGTCCGCCGCCGGCTTTGCTGCAAGCGTCGATCGCGGTCGCGAACGCCGCCGAACTGTCGTTGGTTGCGCCCGCCTTCGCACCAAACTTTGTAATATCAAAGTCACGTTTCGGGAAAGAGGGTGGCTTGATTCGGGTCAGGATGTTCGGATATTCAGTCGACCAGGCGTCGCTTGAAACCGCATAACCGAGACCGGTTTTCGACAACATAAAACCGGCTCCGCTTGCGGCCAGAAGTCCCAGAAACTCTCTACGATTGCTCATAATTTATCGCTCCGAAAATTCAATTTCCGACGAAATTCAAATCCCCGATGTCATCGACTACATTTACAACCCGGGTCGGATTCGCGAATGTATAGCGCCTGTTTGTGGCAGAAACCACATATGTCGTATCAAACGGCACGTTTACGAAGCTGTAATAGCCGAACTGGTTGGTCACGGCCACGCGTACTTCGCCTGAGATCGGATTTGTTAACGTCACGGTTGTCCGAACGATACCCACTCCGTTTGGAGCAGAGACTCGTCCGATTAGCGAAACATTTGTCGCCGGCGGTGCAAATGCATCGCTGTTGAGATAATTTTCGAGGTTGCTGTAACCGTTTGGGGCGATCAGGGCCGCATCGCTCGGATCGCTCGGGTTTTCACCATTAGCATTTTCCCAATCGTCCGGCAATCCGTCCTGGTCGGTGTCGACCGGGGGCGATGCGGAGTTAAGCGCCGGATAGCCGCCAACTTCTGTCTGTGAATTTATAAAAAGCCCGGTTTCCCTGCGAACCTCGTCGATCAATCGTTTATCGATCGAGTCACGGATACGCGAACTTCCACCGGTTATCAAAACCTTGTTAAAGGCAACATCAGCGCCCTCTACCGATACGTCCGGTTGTCCACCTAACGGAGTAGCCTGTTGCGTATAAAGATTGACAAACATCGACCACCCAGTGTCCACACCATCGTGGATGCCGTTGAAATTGCTGTCGATCCTATTTCCGTTTTGATAGATCCACGTGTTCACACTGCCGCCGTTAAAGGCCCGCGTCCGTTTTGATGCAGGAGTGTCAGGTCCGGCTACCAAATAGTTCCCGAGATAATTGACCTTGGTAATGCCTTCGTCCGGCGTGCCGCTATAGCTTGCGTCTGTGCCCCAATCGTAAATCACGTTATTAACGAAATCAAGAGTCAGGTTATCACCGATGCGCGGGTTTCGATTGAAATGATGTGAGTAAAAATTATGATGGTATGAGATACGGCCGTCGCCATACCGGATCAGCGAACCAAAGCCATGTCGACCCTCTGGATGACACGAATTATTCAGGCTTTCGTTAATAAACGACCATTGCACGGTAACCCGGTCGGATTCGGTCACGGACAAGCTCTCGTCGATACTCCATGATGCCGACACATGATCTATTATCACATCACGTGATCGGTCTACCGACAGCGAGTCGCCCTCCATGCCCGATCCACAACGAATGTCCCCGGGCCTAAATCGCATATATCTGATGATTACGTGCTGAGCATCAGTGACGAGCGTCGTCCAACCGGCAACCGTAATACCGTCGCCAGGGGCGGTCTGTCCAGCGAGGGTCAGAAAAGACTTATTGATCGTCAACCTTGAATTGAGGAAGATCGTGCCCGAAACATCAAAGACGATCATACGCGGCCCCGTCGCCGAGATAATACCCTGTCGCAGGCTTCCCGGTCCCAAATCGTTGAGATTAGTAACGTGGTATGTATCCCCGCCACGTCCGCCAATCGTGTACGCCCCTGAGCCTTCGGCCGTCGGGAACGCTTTGACGGTAGATTTGATCGTGAAGATACCGCTAGCGCTTCCGACATAGTTTGGGTCGGTCACATTTACCGATAACAAATAATTTCCAACCGCTGACGGAGGTGAGGCCGATCCGTTGTAAGTCGCCGCGACTGTCAGGCCGGCCGGTGTCGTATCGATGTTCGCCGACTTGGGTGTGCCGTCATAATTTTGGATCAGATTAGAAACGGAAACGGCGGCTGAGGCCTGCGCAATTGTAAGCGTTCCGTTTGCTGATCCCTGGTAGTTCGCGTCGTTTACCGTGGCAACAACGGCATATGTCCCTGCATTTGTCGGCGCAGCTGCGCTTCCGTTATAAGTCACATTTACAGTCACCGTACCAGGATCACTAGTAACGTTCACGGGCTTTGGCGTCCCATCATAAGTCTGCGAGAGATTTGATAGAACTACCGTAGCCGTGAGTTTTTCCTGCGGCGTAAAGCCCACGGTGTTAACCGGATCTCGATAAAAATTCGCCTCAGTAACGGAAAGCGGATTATTGCACGCATTTCGCGCGATGGGGTGCCGCTGGCTACAGTCTATCGGGGTTACCCCGTCGAGAGCCGTGGAATTGTATTCCCAATAACGAATGTTCGGATAATTTGTCGGATCGACGGTGTTTGTCGGATTATTGAACAGCCAGCCAGCGGGTATTACATGCGAATCCATTTTCGAATCGATCAAAACGACCTGGCTAAAAGGAAAGTCATCAGGGTCGATTCGGCCAAGGTAAATACCGTTTGTTACGCCCGCTCCCTTTGTAAAACGACAATTGACATAAACATTGCCGTTATTGCCCAACCCGTTCCGGATCTGAGTGTAATAACCGAGGCCCTCCCGAAGAGCTTTCAATTCGGTATTGTTGAAATACGTGGCTCCGGTGCCCCACATGAAATCAACATCTCCTTCTATATAGCTATTGGTGACATACGTTGATGCTTGCGTAAGGAGGGTGTCCTGATAGCTCAGTAAATTCACACTGTTCAGAGTGGTACGCTGACCGTTTGTACGAAAAGCCTCTGCCTGGGAGCCGCCCTGCGGAGTGGAGTTTTGCAGCGTGATACTTTCGAGGGTAAAGTCGGACGCTCCCGTATTGACGTTGAATGAAGGCCGCGTATTCGTTGATGGGTTCAGGTTATTGTTGTTCGGATATTTTTGAATAGTGTTCGACCGATTCTCGCCTCTGATCGTAATAAATGGCTTATTACCCGGCACATTTACTATCTCCGTGTAAGAGCCGTTCTTAACATTGATCACTACTCGCTGCGAGTTTCCGGCAGGGACGAAATCAACCGCGCCCTGGATGGTACAGAAATTCCCAGAGCCGTCCGCATTGACGCTAATGATACCCGTGTTCTGCGGCGCGGCGCCCCTAGTCGTAAAAGTAAAAGCGCTCGTACCGGTTATCCCCACAAAAGGAACGTCCGCTGAATCGGTCAATACGCCCGGCTCCATCGTTACGTAATAAGTCTGACCATAAGCTAGCTGCACGTGCGGTGTGATCAACGCGGTATTGCCATTGATGATGACGGGGAGATATCTAAACGAAGTTCCGCCGACATTTTTAGTCTGTGGCGAAGAAGTCATGTCGATTGTGTCGATAAGAACACCACCGCCCGTATAAAGACGGATTTGTCCGCTCGCTCCGAGTTTTGGCACCTGGTCGAAAGTAATGCTCAATGGCGTATCGACACATATCCCGCCGGAACTGTTTGCCGGCTGGAGCGAGGAAATGTTCATTGTCGAAACCACCGTCAAATGAGCCGTATCGCTCGGGATCGTTCCGCCCCCGTTAAAAACATTGACGGTATAGTCGGCGGCGTCGCTAAGCTGGACCGGGGAAAAATTGAGTGCGGGACCGGTAGCTCCCCCGATGGGGTTGCCGTTCTTGAACCATTGGTACGACAAATTGAGGCCGGCGGCAACCACGGACAAGCTCGCCGGCGTTCCTATCACGGCTGTGGTATTCACTGGCTGCTGATTAATGACAGGCGGAGGATCGACCGGCCCGGTATTAACATTCAGGGTAACCGGATCGCTAGTAACCGAACCCCCGGGGTTGCTCACCGCAACCTTGTATTGGCCCGCATCCACAGGAAGAACGTTGTTCAATTGAAGCGTCGACGTTGTTGCCGAAGCGTTACCCTGGATCGGATTATTGTCCTTTAGCCACTGATAACTAAGCTGGATACCTGTAGCGCCGACCGAATACTGAACGTTACTTCCGGCGGAGACAGTCTGAACTGGCGGTACCGGTTGAGCCGAGATGACTGGAACCGCCGGATTGTAATCCACCTTGATCCGCGTGAATTTAACTTTTTGTGCAAAATTGGTTCCGGCAATACGAAAATCGAACCAATCAAATGACGTATACGGCGTGGCGCTTGTTTCGGTGCCGGTGTAGCTCATTCCCGTGAGAGAGCCGCCGGTTACGGTAACCGTCAATCGTGTCTGCGTAGCCGTCAGTCTTTCTATTAAATATGTGAGGGTGTACGGAACATTATTTTCCAGAGCTTGGCGGGTTGTTGCACCAGTACCGGATATGACTGTGAAACCGGCATTGGTGAACGAGTTGAAAATGTTGGTTATCGGCGTTGGGCTGACCACATCGCGTCTATAAAGAGTGATCGGACTGCTTCCCGGCGCATTGGTGAAAAACTGGCTTGCATATCCTGTATCATCGCCAAATTCGGTGGCACTGTTTCCACCTGTTAAGTCTGTTGTGCGACGAGAGCCATTGGAATTGAGAAGGCCGAATCGAATGTCACTATTACTGAGGTTGGCAAATCCCTGGAGTGAAAATGTGCCGGAAAACGAGAGTGAATCGCCCACACTAAGACCGACCGGCGAGCCCGAATTGGTAAAGTAGGCAAAATACGCATCGGCGCTAGTGCCGGTTCCGGTCAAGTCGTATTCAACCGACCCCACGGCGTCAGTTCGCGTCGTACCCGATCGTGATTTAAGGACCGCCAGTGAGTTAGCCGGAAGGTTTTGGTTTGTACTGATCCCGTCGGCGAATTGGTCGTCAATGATCGATATGGCTGCCGTTATCAAAGGAAGCAGAATAGAAAAACAAAAACAGATGGCAATGGCAGCTACTGCCGATAATATTTTGAATCGGAGTCTTCTCATATTCCCTCAAATTTTTGGCCGTAAATCTATTTCTGACTTTTTATTATCTCTGCCTTCCAGCGCGGGTAATCCCTATCCAAGAGTTCGTTTGGCCAATTGCCATACCATGCATACCCGTTGCGCCGCTCGGCCTCGATCTCCGAAACGTCGTAGCGAATGACGGAATCGCGGCCGATGAATATCGGTTTCATTGTCTCGATTTCATAGAATCGGGCCCAGATCGGTGGAGCATTCTTGTCCTTTACGACTGAATTCTCACCGTTGGTCCGCACCCAGCGGATCCCGGTTAGCTCATTCTTTTTGTACCACGCGACGGCAGACTCGATCGCGTCAACAATTTCGGGCGTAGGTTTTTCGCCCATTAAGAATCTGACAATGCCGGCACTCTCACCGGCGGTCAGGCACGGCGGTTCGAACTTTCTGGCCCATGCCGGTTTGAAAGTATTTTCGTCGTACTGCTGCACCCACACTGTCTTCTTGCCGTCAATAACGACCTGCAGCCTTAATATTAGCGGTATCGCCTTTTCAACTGCTTTCTCTGCTTTGGCGCGTCTTTCCTCGTCGACGAACTTAAAATCGTCATCTTTGCGGGAGATCTCCCGAAACACACCTAAAACTCCGATCATCGCGTCATCGTTGAACGTAATATGCGTGTAATAACCTTTTTTTAAGGGAAAGAACTGCGGAAAGCCGCCGCTGTCATACTGCGATGAAAGCAGGTAGTCCAAACCGCGGTTGAATGCTTCCTTATATTTCGGGAAGTTATTAGGTGGGGCCGATTTTAACAGGCTGGCAGTTATGATCTTCCCAAGAAAGGCGACCTGAGTATAACTGGTGCGATTGTCGATGGTGGTTTCGCTGATGTCCGCATGCTTGGCTGCGATCGCATCCTTCTCGCCCTTGGAGAGCATAGCGGCCATGTCGATATTCTTTTCCCAACCGCCGTTGTCTTTTTGATAAAGGATGATCTGATCTGCGATCCGCGCGGCCTCGTCGGTCTGATACCAAAGCGGCTTTTGTTTGAGAGCATCATTCCAGGAAACCGTTTTCCAGTCGGGTGCCGTCTTTGTAAGCCAATCGTCGGTTGCAGTTTTTGGGTTCCAGCCGTCAGAGCCCTTAAGGAAATTCTCGACCGAAAATATTTTTACTTCCGAATCGCTGAGCTGGCGGGACCATGGGACGCGAGCTGTGTTATTTGCTCCCGGCCCTATGGACTTGTATTCCGCGAGGTAAGCTGTCTTTTCGCGTTCCGGCAGCCAGTGGTTCCATCCTTCAGGTCGGATGGCGGCGTCCATTTGAGTATCGATATAAACCGTTCGGCCGTAGTCGCGCCAGGGACGGCCAAGGAAAATTCCGTTCTTGGTATCGACACTCGTAAGACGGCATTTGTAGAAAACAAATCCGCTCGGTTCATCGGCTGCAAACCGCATCGGAGCGGCGATGTATCCGTCACCCTTACTGTGAATTACGCAATTATCGAAGACGGCCGCCGCCTGCCCGAAAATGAAATCGACGTGACCCTCGATATAGCAATCCTGATAGTATTGCCGGCCGTTCTTTGCATATAGCGTGTCCTGCCATCCAAGAAACCGGCAGTTTTTGAACACGACGCGATCGGCTTCGACGAGAACGGCAACCGCTTGCGAACCGGTCCCGAAGGAATTCTCGAACGTAACGTTCTCCGCTCGAAAATCATGGCCGCCGATATACGCAGCATATGCAGCTGACGTAGAGCCCGCTTCTTTGTTGGAAATGGCGAAGGTCAGAACGGTTTTGGCCGCATCAGTTCCAAGAAAAGAAATTAAAGGTTTATTTGCCGGGACTTTGATCTGCTCCTTGTAGATACCCGGCTTGATCGCTATCACAAACCTCTTCGTATTGTTCTCGGGCACTTTGTCGACAGCAGCCTGGACGGTTTTGAAATCACCGCTTCCGTCAGCAGCGACCGTCAGATCTGCCGGATGCTGCGCAAATCCACCGATCGAGAAAAGCACGATGAGTGCTGGAAAGATAAGAATAGGTTTCATCGATCCAAAAAAGATAAAAATGCGTCACATAATTTTTTAGGTTATGTGACGCGTCCGAGACATTGGGGAAAGTCGAACTACTTCACGTTAGAACGTAAACCGTCCGCCGATCTGGATATCTCTCGGCGGCTGGCGAACGGGAGCGTTAGTAAATCCGAAGCTGCCCAAATAGTTGGTCACGCCACCTGTAGCGGTCGGAAGAGTATTCGGCGTGACGGTCGGTGAGCTGAAGTAAGGATTATTCAGCAGGTTGATCGCGTCAACGCGGATCTGGAACTTCATCCCCTCGCGGATCCGGAAATTCTTCGAAAGTCCAACATCAAGTTTCAGGAAACGCTGGTTGCGTAAGCCGTCGACCGTCAATGGGAAGTTACGAAGAACGACCGTCGAGCCACTCGTGTAATTGTTGGCAAATCCCGGCGTGTTGGCAGATGACTGAACACCGTTCAAATAGAAACCCGAGATATCCCATGCAGGAATGTCTACGCCGTATCGACGCCCTTGATCATCTTTCTTGCCAAGCATGCTCTTAAGTTGGCTAGGATCGCCGTTGTAATAGGCGTTCGGGAATAGCAGCGGCTCACCGCTCTGCCACTCATAAATCCCCTGGACCTGCCATCCGCCTAGGAAAGCATCGACAACCGGATTCCAGTTGCTGAAATACTCTCTTCCTTTACCCACTGGCAATTCATAAATTCCCGAGAAAGTGAATCTGTTCGGGCGTTCGTTAGGCGAAATGTATTCCGTAAGCTCGGTATCTTGCGGATTAAGATACTGGTTCTTTAAATGCTCCCGCGACCAGGTGTACGAACCGTTCAAGGACAGTCCTTTCGTAAACCTCTTTACGATCTGGAACTGGAGCGAATTGAAGTTGCTGGTTCCGTTGTATTCAGTAACGGCAAGGTTACCATACTGGGGAAACGGAGTCAGCAGTCGTCGGCGCTGGATCGTGCTTGCCGCCCAGGTGCCTCCATCCGGTATCAAAACGGCACTACCAATGGTGCGAAACGGATTGGGGACTGTCGCATTCAGATACGAATTAGCTGCCGTAATGTCCGCTACGATGGTCGCTGGATTTATGTTCGCAGGATCGATAAGACATGGGTTTCCATTATCAAAACGACGGCACTCCCGAGGAATAGCGTTGAGTTCGCGATTTACCTCGAGATTCGATCCCCGAGAATAGATATAGGTCGCCTCCACAGCAAGGCCGCGCCAGATCTCGCGCTGGATGCCGATAACGAACCGCGTGTAATTAGCATTCTCCCGGCCGTTTGAAAGAACTACACTTGTTGGCCCGCTGTTGTTCGACGATGTAACGTCCCGTCCGGTAAACGTCATCAATCCTTGAGCATTACCCGGCGAAGCAGCGATCCCGTTCGGGAAGGCATTCGCCAAATTTGCGATGAACGTAAAGCCGTTATCGTTAGATGGAACGAAGAGAGTCGGCGACGAGTAGCCCGGCTGGAAAACAACGTTCTGAGTGATGATCTGGAACGGAGAGGTAAATATCCCGAATCCTCCACGAATGACGGTTTTGCTATCCGGCGCATACGAGAATCCTAAACGCGGCTGCCAATTGTTGGTATCAGTCTTCTGATTTGATGTCGTCGAATCGTTGGCGAAGACCAATCCCCCGGAAAGATTTTGGAAGGTCGTGATCGGGACGCCTGTAGGAACATTCGCATTGTAATTGGCTAGAGCCTGGGCCCTGACCGGGCTTGCGACGACGCGGTCGAAATCGATCACCATCCGGCCCTGTTTTTCGGTATATCCGGTCTCAAACTCGTAACGAATTCCGAGATTGAGCGTCAACTTCGAATTAACACGGAAATCATCATGGAAAAAGAAGCCGTGATAGAGTGACGTAACGTCATAGACCTGGGGGTTATCGATCAGGCTGGTAGAGCTTGCAACGGGTAATCCCAATAGGAACGAAGCAAGGTCGCGGCCCGGAGCATCGCGCAGCGTAGAACTAGAGTTTGAGGCGGGCATCGTGTACGTTCCCTGGAAAAGGAACCGTCCCGCCGCATATCCGTCATAATCAAAAGTTTCGTGCAGGTGGCGAAAATCATAGCCATACTTAAAGGTATGATCTCCCCAAATTTGTGTAAGCACCGGTTGAAAGGTTAGCACGTCAAACGGGCGTACACGTCCATTGTTGTAGTCCGCCCGTAGCGAGCCTACCGTCATGAAGCTTCCCTGTGACGTATTCGTAAAATCGAATCTAGGAAAAACGTTTTCCTGACGCGAGGCAGGTATGCCGGTAAATCCGAGATCCGCCGCCGTGGGCTGGCCATCTTGAAATCTAAAGAGTTTGAACTGGCTAAAGCTGCCGCGAACGTCCAGAATCAAATTCGAGGACAAGGTTGACGTCCAATCTAAATTTCCACCGTTATTGCGACGATTTTCAAATCCCTGGAAAATCGATCCCGGTTCCATTGTTAGGTTGTACCGATCCTCGGTATTGCGGCTGTGATACCACTTTCCAAAAATATGGTTATTGGCATTGATGTTATGGTCTATCCTTGCCATATACGACCTGTAAGGACGGTTCAGGTTTTGGTCGGTGATGAAGTTCTGCTGGGTTCCAGAAAGATTCGGCATTGGGAAGTTCTTCATGAACGCCAGAGCCGGCTGGTAAATTAGGCCCTGCGTGATGATGTTCCCCGCAAATGGATTCCGGCACACGGTGTTAAGCGTGCCTGTCGTGCCACAGGAGCTATTTCCCATGAACCTGTCAAAAGGGTTGTAGATGACCGTGCTCGGGAGAAGCTCTGAAAAATCTCCCGTCCGCATTTTTGCGGTCGGAACCGAATAAGTGGTCGTCTGCGCGACATTGTCCTTTTGCCGCTCAAAGGAAAAGAGGAAAAACGTCCTGTCCTTGCCGTTATAAAGGCCGGGAATATAAACCGGGCCGCCGAGAGTAACGCC
>DATJGV010000004.1:0-5134 GCA_035494575.1 Pyrinomonadaceae bacterium
TCGCAGATCGTTATCACCACCAACGCGTTGAACGCCGGTCGGATTGAAATACGGATCGGAATTAAATGTCAAAGTGCGGTTGCCGTAGATCGATCGGACGGACGGCATATGCGAAACGGCAATTATCTGTGCCCGGGTGCCTGTGACATAAACCATCGGGAGAATTTTGAATTTTGTTCCCCCCAGAATACCGATCTGGCGGAACTGCTCAAGGTCCGCATCCGTCACCGCCGCGTGAAACACGACGATAGCATTCACCGTGCTGTCGTCCGTTGCATTGTTTAAGGCGATGGCAAGTTCAGGATCGACGCTTTGCAGGCCGCTTTGATCGTCTGCACCTGTAAGCGTGATGCCGTCGGCTCCGGTCAGTGTTATACCGGTCGGATTTGTCGCCGAAACGCCGTCGGCGCCAGTTAAAGTAATGCCGTCCGCACCAGTTAAAGTAATTCCTGCCGGCTTCGCCAGATCGAAAACAACACCCGATGTATTAAAGCCCGTGATCGAATCGGCTCCCGTAAGCGTAATGCCGTCGGCTCCAGTCAATGTGATTCCGTCAGCGCCTGTAAGCGTAATGCCGTCAGCTTTCGGTATCGAAACGGTATCGGGGCCTGTCCATGTAGCGTCGTCGGCGCCGGTCAGGGTGATGCCGTCGGCTCCGACCATGTTCGTTCCGTCCGCGCCTGTCAGAGTGATACCGTTCGGCTGTCGGACGATCATCGAATCCGCTCGATATTGAGTTCCGTCGGCGCCGGTCAGCGTTATCCCGTCTGCACCAGTAAGCGTGATGCCGTCCGCGCCTGTCAGTGTAATGCCGTCAGCACCGGTCAACGTGATTCCGTTTGGACCAACATAAGATGTTCCGTCGGCACCCGTTAAGGTGATCCCGTCCGGACTGGTGATCGGAAGGCCGTCCGCACCCGTCAGGGTTATTCCATTCGACTGGTACGAAAGAAAACCGTCTGCTCCGGTCAGGGTTATGCCGTCAGCACCGGTTAACGTGATACCGTCCGCTCCGGTTAATGTAATGCCGTTCGAGCGGATAATAGACAAACCCGCACTCGCGGTACTGACCGCAAATGCGAGTAGGATAACAAGGCAAAAAAATTTTCTGACCGGTATCAAATTGAACTCTTTGACGCGAAATGCACTCATCTGCAAACCTGGATTCCCGTTTTGGTAGAGAGTGCAAAACGTATTAAATTCGAACAGATTTTGGGGGCGTGACCGCTATTGTACCCCGGTAACGCCCTCTCAGCAAATCTCATTCCTTAATTCGCCGTCGCGCTGCTGTCCAATTGAAGATTGAATGTTACGCCCTTTTCAAGTTTCACATTCTTGTTCGGTGACGACAGCGTCGTGGAACCGTTGGCCGAACCGCTTGCCGATTGCGAGATCGTGATGCCGTTTATCGTCTGTCCGACCGTATTTGTTGCGCCGCCAAGCGTTTGGGTTGCTGTATTTGTAACTCCGCCGACCGTTTGTGTAGCCGTATTCGCCACGCCGCCAACGGTTTGTGTAGCACCGCCAACAAGCCCGCCTGCCGTATTTCCTACACCGCCCAACAGCCCACCGCCTGAGCCGCCGCCTAAAAGGCCGCCGCCACCTCCGCCTGACGTGCGTGCGGAACCGCCTGCCGATGTGTTCGATGAACCCATAACGTCCGATCCGAACGTGTCGCCAACGTTATTGACGGCCCTAACGTTCGTTATCGAAACGACCGTCGCAGCGATGTCCGCCGACAGATTTTTGCCCTCTACCCGATCAAAAACAAGGCCGAGTTTCGACATCGCATTTCCTTTTGTCCGCTGTTGGACCTCGGTCACGTGGCCGATCAGGTTTGAGCCTTTTGGAATTATAGTTTCGCCGTTTTGTTTAATGGCTTTTGTGGTTTTTAGGATCACCTGGTCGCCGACCTGTGCATGTTTTGCGTCCAGCGTGCTTTGCAATTCGCCCGCGATACTCGTTGCTGAATCGAGCGAGAGCGTCCTGCCATTGTTGCCCTTTTTGCGGCTTACGTTTGTCTTCGATGAAGCTGAGCCGCTGCCGCTCGCCGATCCGTTAACCGAGCTGCTGCCCGATCTTTTCTGCTGTTGTGCCGCTCCTGCGACGCTTAATGACAAAATCAGGGCCAATATCAAATAAATTTTGTTCATATCCAACTCCTTGATCAGTATTTTTAAGAACCCCGTTCCACATGCCCCCATATAGAACGGGGTTCATATCGGCCAAACCGGATTCGGGGGCCGAATTTGTTAAGTATTTCAATAATTTGCGGACGAATCCGCGTGGTTTTAGTTATATGAATATTCCCTTGAGAAAAACTTGAGATTCGGCCTCGCGTTAGTCAAAAAACGCCCGTTTTTTAAAAAATTCAAGTTTTCCTCAAGTCTGGCGCAATAAATTGATTTTTGTTATGACACTGGCAATTTCCATTCACGATAGTTTTGACGAAATGGATCGCAGCGACCTCGGAACCGTCAGCCTTTCGGGGAATAGCCGCTCCGGAACGGGCATAAGAACCCTACCGCCGCTTGGTGAGAAACTTAAGATCCCCAATACCGCTTCGCCCGTTTATCGTCAGCGGCTTCATGAAATGCTTGCTATTTCGGCGGGGCAGTACGGCGCCACACTGATCTCAGGACGCGCGGGCACGGGCAAGACGTGTCTTGCGGCGGATTTTGCAGCGCGTCATGCAAACGCGTCCTGGTATTCGATAGACCCGACGGACGTCGAATGGGGTGTATTCTCGCACTATTTTTCGGAATGCATCGCCGGTGGCCGGAAAGACGACGAAAGAAGCTCGGCTGATGCCGCTCTGGCACCCGGAAACATCGCGCAGTTTCTCGCAGACTGCTTTCCGCCGCAAACAAGAAAGGTTTCCAACGAGCCGAGACTGCTCGTCCTCGATAACGTTCATCACATTTTTGACGCCGAGTGGTTCTGCGATTTTTTCAATCTGCTGATCGCGTCGATGCCGCCGAGCACGCACCTGCTGATGCTTTGCCGCAGCCGTCCGCCGGCACCGCTCTGGCGGCTACGCTCAAAACAGATGCTCAATGTCATCGACGAAAAGCTGCTCGCATTTACCCGCGACGAGACACGTGAGTTTTTTATGCTCCACGAAATGCCCGAACAACTTGCAGACCTTGTCCAACGCGAATCGTTCGGCAGGATCTCGAAAATAAAACAGTTTCTCGGAATACCGGCGTGAATGCCCTTTCCGATTTAGGGGGGCCGCTTCCGTGTAAATCCGTGTTCGATTCCTATATAATGGTTCTTGCTTGCCGAACGCAATGAAGGAACCGATCTTCTTTCTAAGAACAAAACTACTTGCTCCACGCACTGTTTCCGGTCTTCTGGATCGTCCGCGTCTCACCGAAAAATTACAAGCGAATCTCAACTCGCCCATCACAATGGTCGCGGCCGATGCGGGGTGCGGAAAAACGACGCTGATCGCTGATTTTATTCGCCGTCAGACCCGTCCGACTGTCTGGTACCAGCTCGATCACACAGACGCCGACCCGGTGGTTTTTTTGAGTTACATCGCGCGGGGCATTCAGGACATTTTTTCCGGCTTTGGCGAAGCGATCTTTCCGTATCTTGCCGAAGCGAACGAAGAGGTCACGCGCTTTCCGGAACGGGCCGCCGATCTTTTAATTAACGAACTTCTTCAAACCGTCGAACAGCCGTTGATCCTTGTTCTTGACGATTATCACCACATCGGCCGCGACACCGTTGTTCACAAACTGGTCGATCGCCTGCTGCAATATTCGTCCGACCTGCTTCATTTAATAATTACCACTCGCGATTATCCGCCGCTTGCGATAACGCGCCGTCGAAGCCAATCAGCCGCGCTTGTTATCACCCGTGACGATCTGCTGTTTAACGATGATGAGGTAAAAGGCCTTTTTACTCAGTCGTTGAATATCGAGCTAAAGGAACGAGAAGTCGAGGAGTACCGAAACCGGACGAACGGCTGGATCACAGCGCTCCAACTCGTACGGCAAGTTGCGGAACAGGAGATACACGCGACCGCCGGGCAGCAGCGCATCGACCTGCACGACATTCTCCGGCGTTCGGAAAAGGACATCTTCGATTACTTTGCCGAAGAGGTACTTTCGCGCGAGGACGAAGAGACGCGGAAACTTCTGTTCTATTTGTCATTGCTCGAATCGCTCCCGCTCGATCTTTGCAGCCGTCTTTTTCCCGATATGCGCTGCTCCGCCGCTTTGCCTGAGCTTGCTCAAAAGAACGTCTTTCTTACCATCGCCGGCGACGGCGGTGTCGTCGAAGAATATCGTTTTCATCCCTTGTTTCGTGAATTTTTGCTGCGGCGGCTTCGCTCCGAAATTGGCCAGGTCGGCGTCGCTGCCGAGCGAAACCGCATCGCCGAATATTTCCTCAAGAACAAGCAGTGGGAATTGGCCTTGCCGCACCTTCTCGAAGCGGAAAATTACGATCGCGCCGCCGAATTGATCGCCGAACACGGTAATGAATGGATCGAGGCCGGAGCGTTCACCTCGCTTGGTCAATTTGCCGAAAAGGTGCCGGCTGAAACACTGGAAAAGTTTCCGAGGGCGGTCCTGCACCGGGCTGAGATCGCGCGGCTGCAGGGCGAAGCCGAAACGTCCTCAAAGCTTTTGCATCGGGCCGTGAAGCTCCTGCATCAGCAAAAAGACACCGTCGGCGAGGCCGAAGCATTGCACTCGCTCGCAAGCCTTACGCGCCGTCGCGGCCGTGCGTCGGACGCTCTGGTGCTGCTCGAAGAGGCTGAAAAGTTGGTCCCGTCGGACTCGGAAACTTTTCTGAAATGCTCGAACACGCGCGGGCTTTGCTTGATAGCCGAAGGAAAATGGACCGCGGCGGAACAGCAATTTCGTCTTGCGCTCGATCTTGCCGAACGCCTGTCCAATGATCATTACATCCGCCTCGTGACGCATAATCTTGCGCTGCCGCCGGGTTTTCGCGGCGATTTCGGCGAGGCGCTGCGATGGCTCGGCCGTATTTTCCCCGATGATCTGTCCGACAAACAACTGCCGCAGGACTCGATCGGTCATCTCAACGTCGCGCGCCTGCACCTTTATCGCGGCGAATTTGAGGAAACCGAAAAACATCTCGGACGGGCCCTCGAGCT
>DATJGV010000005.1:0-8370 GCA_035494575.1 Pyrinomonadaceae bacterium
GAGCTTTCGTGCGCGAGAAACGCGACGACCTCGGCGATCTCGCGGGGCTGTGCGATGCGGCCCAGCGGGTGCATCTGGTTGCAGGCGTCGTAAACCGATTGCGGATTTGGGTCGAGCGATGCAGCCCAACGCAGCATGGGCGTATCGACGGTGCCGGGACAAACGGCGTTTGAGCGAATATTGTCCTTTGCAAAATCCATCGCCATCGAACGCGTCAGACCGAGCAGGCCGTGTTTGCTCACCGTGTATGCGAGAACATTTTGCTGGCTGGCGAGCGCCTGGACGGACGATACGTTGACGATGGTCCCTCCGCCGGATTCCTGTAAAAAAGGGATCGTCGCGCGGGCCGCGTTCCACGCGCCTTTAAGATTTACGCCTATCACTTCGTCCCACTGTGCGTCGTCGGTCGAGATCGCCGTGCCGTACCGCTGAATGCCCGCGCTGACGACGAGCGAATCGAGCCGGCCAAATGTGCTGCGAGCTTTTTTGATCGCATCATCAACTTCGGTCCGATCCGATACGTTGACTTTTGCGAAAGTTGCTTTTCCGCCGTTGGAATTTATCTTGTCGCAGGTTTCCTTGCCGGCGTTCGCGTCCCAATCGAGGATCGCGACGGACGCACCGCGTTCTGCGAGCAGCTCACAAACTGCCTGACCTATTCCTAATGCGCCGCCGGTGACGACGACGGCTTTTCCATCAAATCTCATAAACTATTCGGAGCGATTGATCTGCCAAGTGCCTACTCTCTCTCCTCCACCGGTTCTTCCGCTTCCTCTTCGGACATCGCATCGGGTGCGGACGGCGGCAGATTTTTGTACCAGGTAAAGTAAAGGATTATTGCCGAAACCAAGGTTGTACCAAGCAGCGTAAAGCCGATCTCAAGCCTGTGCAGCACTAGATAAAGCATTGAAACATACAATGCCGTGATGCCGATCAAAGCGACGACGGTATTGAACGCATCGCGGCGAAAGGGCGACTGCTTTTTGAAATCCGGCGTCTCGGCAAGAACCGCCTTTTTCGCGGGAGCCCACGCACCGGCGGGCTGCACTTTTCGGTAAAAATTCTTGAGCGTTTCGAGGTCCGTCGGCTCGGTCATTAGTGAAACTACGATCGTTATAATTGTCGAAAACAGTGCGATAACCGGAAACCCGATATAAAGCGGCAGCGGCTCGCTTAGCACGGTTGTGTCGAGAAGGACCTGTCCGAGCGAAAGCGCCATTCCGCCAAAGACGCCGGCCGCGTAGCCCTGTCCGTTCAGCCGCCACCAGTACCAACGCAGAACGTTCGGCGGCAAGATGCCGGCGGCGAGCGTGCCAAATATCCATAGAAATGCCGTGTTGATCGATGTTCCGAAAACCGAGATGATCAACCCGACCACGATAAGCAGCGCTGACGAAACGTAGCTAACACGAACAAGCTTTTTATGATCCGCGCTTGGGTTGATATAGCGTTGATAAACGTCTTTTACAAGGTACGCCGCCCCCCCGTTCACGGTCGAGCTGAACGTCGCCAAAAATCCCGAGAGAAGCGCGGCGAGCATGAACCCGACCAAACCGATAGGCAGCATCGAACCGATGATGAGCGGCAGAGCGGCTTCGGGGTCCGCCTTGAGCTTTGCGTCAAGCACCGCATCGCCGATACCAAGAATTGCCATTACAGCGATCGCCATCGTAAAACACCAGCGCACCGTGTGAATGACGCCCCAAAGCGCACCAAGCTTGGAAGCGTCACGTTCGTCGCGCGCCGCGAGAAAACGCTGAAAATCGTACAACTGTTCAGGGCCGCTCAAACAAAGCAAAAATCCTTTCAGCACCCAGACCGCAACGAGCGCCCCAAAAAACGAATAATCCGTTCCGCCCGAAATGACGCCTTGCAGATCGGCCGGGCGGAACGATGTCGGAATGATCTCTCCCCACGAATGTGGCACAAGTGCCGCAAACCGTGCAGCGTCGTAGTGCAAATAACCAATGATCGCGAACGCGATAGCGCCTGTGCTGAGAACAATGGTTTGCGCGATCTCGACCCGGACGATTCCATGAAATCCGCCCGCGACGACGTAGATCCCTGTAACTCCCAGGATTAAAATTGCGCAGACCGTTGGCGAAAAAGGCAGGAAAATCGCGCCGAATTTGCCCATCCCGATCGCACCGTAGCCAAGCAGCGCGGTAATTGTCAGGATCGCGAACAACGTGTATGAGAACCGTGCGAGGTCTCCCGATTTGCCGCTGCCGAACCGCGTTTTCATCCACTCGGCCCCGGTCATCGCACCCGAACGGCGGATCCATTTGCCCATGTAGGCGAGGTAAAACGCTGTTATCGGAAATCCCCAAAGCATGTGAACCCACATGCCTTTCAGCCCGAGCACGATAAACGTTGAGACGATCCACATCGTGCCTGTGATGTCGAAATACGACGACGAACCAGACATCGCGAGCGCCCACCATGGAAGCTGCCGACTGCCGAGAAAGTACGACGACATTCCCTTGGCCGCGCGGCGTTTCATCGCGATGCCGATGCTCATGATCGCGGCAAGGTATAAAACGACGATCACCTGGTCCAGGGCTGATAAGTTCATAAGATGCGAGCGTTCAAAAAAACGGGATCTGTCTCAACTGCAAAAAATTATTACTTTTTCAACGGCGAAGATAAAGTATGCAAAAAATTTTTGAAAATTATATCTTTTTGTTACCGCATTTCACTTTGGGAGAGTTATCGATTGTTAAAAATTAGCCTGTCCGGCAAAAATTGTGTCTGCTGTTTCAAGAATTTCTTTAACTCTTTCGTTCCAATATGGCCATTCGTGGCCGCCAGGGAGTTCGCGATAATGGTGCGCGATCTTTTTGTTTTCAAGCAGTTCCGCAAACTTGCGATTCGCATTCACAAAGCTGTCCCGGTCACCGCAATCAAGATAGAAAAACGGCAGCTCCGCAGCCTTGCCATCGTTTATTTCGGACACGAGCTTATACGCATCGTTTCGTGCGCGGGTTTCACTTCCCGGTTCACCGAACGCACGCATTATAGACTCCTCAAATTCCGGCCAATCACCGCCGCAACTTTCCGCGTTCATAGTTGCCGCGTGAAAGGCCCCACTGCTCGAACCGGCGTAAACAAAAAGGTCCGGACGTCGCAACGCAAACTTAAATGCGCCGTATCCTCCCATCGAGATACCGGCGATCGCTCGGCCTCCGCGACTTGTGTTTACCCGAAACGTTCTCTCAATTTCCGGAATGAGTTCGTCTGTCAAATAGCTCTCAAATCTTTCGTTCTCAGCAGTCGCACTGTCCGTGTACCAATTGTTTCCGGAATCGGGGGCGACGACGAGCAGTTCGTGCTGCTCGACATACTCACGAATATCAGTTAGTTCGATCCAATTATCACAGTTTCCAAACAAACCGTGCAGAAGATACAAAACCGGAAATTGCTTATCTGAGATCTCGTACGCCGCGGGTTGTATAACCCGGTACGGCAGCGCCTTTTGGATCAACCTGCTCTGCAGGCTGCCGCTTATAACCTTCGCCATTTCCCTTTTTCGGTTTGTTGCTTGCCAGGATACTTTATCTTGGCCGTTGATTAAGTAGTATTATCACCGGAATGTTACAAATGTCAAGAAAAATTTACTGCCGTTTGATGCGATAATTAAAAAGCAGAATCGTTATATCGCGATGCGTCCCGCTCGGTAGGGCGTTTTCATCAACTGGCTCGGCGACTGAAAACAGTTCTGCAGCGCGATGGGTATTGCACCGTACAGGCTCGGACGCTGAACACTCGCCGTTCTGATCATTAATTTTCCCGGTTCGAGAATGTATTTACTCTGCAGCCGCTCGCGGATTATCGGCTCGATAATGTGCCATGCCGCCGTAATATTTCCACCGATAACAACCATCTCCGGTAACAGACCATGAGCGAGATTGCTGATGCCTTCGCCAAGGTATTCGGCAGTCATTCTCAGCGATTGAAGCGCTCGTTCGTCGTTCTTGTTGGCCAGCGCGACCAGGTCATTTAGTTCAACATACGGCGGGCCCTGCTTTGCGGTAACGCGATGATACCGCTCGACCGTTGCTCTTTCAGACGCAAAGGTTTCCCAGCAGCCCCGTCGTCCGCACGAGCAAAGCTCGCCGTTCAGATCGATGCTCATATGGCCGAAACCGCCGAGGCCGCGACGCGATCCGACGTGCAGTTCACCGTTGATTATCAAACCTGTGCCGAGGCCTTCGACGACGAGAATAAACAGAAGCGTGCGAACCTTTGCCTCTGTTATCGGGCCGTACCAAAGCTCGGAAAATGCTGCTGCATTCGCGTCGTTCTCGACAAAGATCGGCAGCCCAAGACGTTTGCTAAGAATTGCTCGCAGCGGCACGTTTTTCCATTCGAGGTTCGGCGATATCTCGATCGTTCCTGTTTCGCGGTCGATCAATCCCGGGATGCTCACGCCGACCGCGCCAAAACGGGCCTGCGGATACTGAGTTTTGAGAACGTTTTCTATCTCGTCGGCCAGGCGGTTCAGAAATTCCTCGGGTGAGCCATCCGTCAGTATCGAATTTTGCTGCAAGATACGTCCGTTAAAATCGCTCACTGCAAACACCGTGTCAGACACGCCGATGTCTATCGCGAGCACATAAAAACTCTCCGCGTTTATATAAAGGTTCTTCGGTGGACGGCCGCCGCTTGATTTCCCCTCTGTTCCCTCGTAGACAAGATTGCGTTTAATGAGGCGGTTGACGATCGCCGAAACCGTTCCGGCCCGCAAGCCGGTATATTTCGAAATATCTGCACGCGATATCGGTTGGCGCTCGCGGATCAGGTGAAGAAAAATGGTCTGGTTGATGTCGCGAACGTCGCCGACACCGACCATTTTGAATCCGTTTTGATTGCCGCTCTTCATCCGCGTTAATAATACATCGATAAATAAAAAATCCAATGTCCGAACGAGTTAATAGAAGAATTTAACGCAAAGTCGCAGAGCCGCAAAGGTAAGGCAGATAGAGGTCGTCTGAAAAGCAAGATTTGATCTGCGGGTTTCGATCTTTGTCTGTGTACTCCCCCGTTTTTTCTGTGATAAAGGTTTAAACCACAGAAAACACGGAACGACTTTTTAGACAACTTCAATATTTTTTGATTTAACTTTATGTCTTTGCGTTAAATTCTCCCGTGGCCAACGTTATATATAGCTTGTTTCTATCGGCCTTAGATCGTCCGCATCGCCGTTTGATGCGTCGAAACGTACGGGCACGATCAGCGGCTCGACGTATTGAGCAATTCCGGCACGGGCGGCTTCGAGATCGGCTGCGGCAATCGAGGCGGTGTCCTTATCTAAAAAAGTTGCAAGATCGGCTTCGCGCAATTCGATCAGTCTTTTTACTGACCCCGCGTGTGTCAACAAACGCTGCCGCTGCTTTTCGTTAAGCGAAGGCAGCACCGATGCGGGCTCATAATAATAGGCCATCTCGCGGCGGGCACGATGGACAAAATTTGCAAGGTCGTGCGACTCGTCCCGCAAAACCTGCAGAAGTGAAAGAGCATCGTTGTCGGCCGCAAACGGAACTATGTTCCCGTCCTGCGTTATAAAATGCGAAATTTGCGAATGCTGATGATGCGGTTTTACCGCCGCGATCGTAAACACGTTGCGGGCCGCGCGTATCACGCCTTTCATCGCCGCGTTAAGCTGACCCTTCCCGCCGTCGATCAGGATCAGATCGGGCAAATGCATGCTGCCGGTTAACTGCATTTTTACAAATTTTTCGATCGTCGCGGGTTCGCTATCCAGGTTAGAAAGCCAAAACGCATCTTCTTCCTTAACAAATTTTCCTTCGTTCCAGACGACCTTTGCGGCCACCGAATCGTTGCCGGAAATGTGCGCAACATCGAACGCCTCGATACATTTCGGTTCAGCGGCCAGGCCGAAGATCTCCTTCAGTTCCCCGCCTATTTCGAGATGAGATTTCCGACCGCGCGCCATCTCGATATCGAATTCGAGCTTTGTCCTGCGAAACGCACGTTCGGTCATTACTGGCAGATTTTCTTCTTCTAACAATACGATTCTGAGCTGACGGCCAAAACGGTCCGAAAGCTCTCTTGCGATCAATTCACGCTCCGGAAAATCACGATAAACCCTGATCTCTTTTGGTAGATGGAACTTGTAGAATTGCCGAATAACATCGCCTATCGCACGCGACGGATCGACCCGGTCGTCGTCGGGCTTGTCGAACATAAAAACTTTGCGTCCGAGATTTCGCGGGCCGCGGCCCGTAACAAGGTAAACCTCGACGGTATGCCCGGTTTCGCCAAGCATGAACGTATCGACCGTGTCGTCAAGCCAAACCTGGTAACGCGAGTTCGCCCAAAAACCTTCGACGGTCTGCATCATATCGCGCCAGATCGCCGCGTTTTCAAAATCTTCAGCCGCAACGCTCTCACGGATCTTTGCTGCGATTCGCGACCGAAGTTCTTCACGCTCGTTAGCGAGAAACGCGCGCGCAAGCTGAACGTTTTCGTAATATGCGTCCGTATCGCACAAACTGAACACGCACGGAGCAAGACAGCGTTTGCGGTAAAACTGAACACAAGGCACCGGAAAGCTGCCGTCGACGGGAATGTAACAGCTTCGCAAGCGAAACGTTTTGCTGACAAAATCGATCAGGATCCGGACATTCGTTCGGTTCAAAAATGCGCCGAAATATTCCGCTCCATCATTCTCGATCCGTCGCGTCGCAAGAACTCGCGGAAACCATTCATCGGTTAGCTTCAGATGCGGGTAAAGACTTTCGCCCTCGATCGAAAACAGATATTTTTTGCGTCCGTTATCCTTCATTTCCCGCGTTTTGATATGCGTCGAGCATATCATTAATGGTTTCAAGTGAGTCTGCGTCTTTGACCGTTTTGTCTTCGCGCCAACGCAGGATTCGCGGAAACCGAACCGCGACACCCGATTTATGCCGCGTCGAGCGTTGTATCGCCTCGAAAGCAAGCTCGAAGACGAGCGCCGGCGTGACGCTGCGAACCGGACCGAACGTTTCTAAAGTGTTTTCGCGAACAAAGCGGTCGACCTTTCTGATCTCCGCATCGGTCAAACCAGAATATGCCTTGGCAAACGGCACAAGCTCGCCATCCTTCCACACGGCAAAAGTATAATCGGTAAAAAGGTTAGAGCGTTTGCCCGAGCCTTTCTGCGCGTAGATCAGAACGGCGTCAACCGTGAGCGGATCGATCTTCCATTTCCACCAGTCGCCGCGATGCCGCCCGACGCGATACGGCGAGCCGCGATGTTTTAGCATAAAACCTTCGACGCCCAGCGAGCGGCTCTGCTCGCGACGTTCCGCAAGGTGTTCCCAGGACGCCGCCTCGACGGACTCGGTGATACGCAAAATGTTGCGCGCCTCGTCGCTCACCCTGTCGAGGACCTTCTCAAGCATTTCGCGTCGCGAGCGAAAATCGACCGGGCGAATGTCGCGTTCTTCAAATTCGAGCAAGTCGTAAACCTGCAAAATTACCGGCACTTCGTTCAATATTTTTGCCGTGAGATTTTTGCGGCCTATTCGGCGCTGCAATTCGGTAAACGGCAGAACGCGGCCGTCGCGCCACGGCAATATTTCACCGTCGAGGACCGTTCCGTCGGGCAATTCTTCGGCAGCCGCGACGATCTCCGGAAAACGGTCGGTCATCAGGTCTTCGCCGCGCGACCAGATAAAAATTTCGCCCTTTCGCTTGATGACCTGCGCTCGAATGCCGTCCCATTTCCATTCTGCCTGCCAGTCGGAGAGATCACCGAGTTCATGCGTCGGAAAATCGATCTGATGCGAAAGATGAAACGGGAACGGCCGCGCGATCGGCGTTTCATCAGCATCTAGATGCGGATCGATCAGCTCGTCAAAAAATGCGGCGCTCGGCGTCCATTCGCCCATAAGCCGGTGAGCGATAATGTCGGTCGGAATTTCGGAAACGAGAGACAAAGCGCGAACGACAAGAAGCTGTGAAACTCCGACGCGAAACGCACCCGATATAAGCTTGTTGTAAACGAGCCGCTGTGCGTAATTCATTTTCGCCCACGCATCGGTGACGGCTGCTTTTTGTATTTCCTCATCAGCGCCGCGCAAAGGTAAAAGCTGCTCCTCGACAAGCGTGTGGAGCGGGGTTTCGTCGATCGATGCGTTGTTTGGCAAAAGCAACGCGACGGTTTCGGCGCCGTCGCCGACGGTGTCACGCGATTCTTCAAACAGCCATTCCGGAATGCCCGAAAGCTCGATCGCCCATTCGCGCAATTTTTTCGACGGCACGATCTGGCGCGGCTTTCTGCCGGAAAGAAAATAGAGAGCCCACGCCGCATCATGTTTTTCTGCGTGCTCAAAATAGAACCTCATCGCATCGACCTTTTCA
>DATJGV010000006.1:0-13290 GCA_035494575.1 Pyrinomonadaceae bacterium
ACCGTATAGGTACCAAATTCGAGTTGCGGAAATAGAAAAGATCCATCTCCATTAGTTGTGGTCGTAAGCTCCTTGCCAGTCTTGTTGTCAGTTGCAGCTACCGTCGCGCCTGGCAAAACGCCGTCAGGACTGGATACAGTACCCGAAAGTCTTCCGGTGGTAGTTTGTGCGAAAACTACCACCGAGGTAAAGACCACAAACAGTAGTCCTATGAAAAACCTCTTCATGTTGTTCCTCCTAAACTTTACTTGTTAATAGTTTGTTGAAAATGCCCTACGATTCAAAAAGGAATCTTGGTTAGATACAAAAACTATGCCACGGTTTTTGCAGCTATAACTGCACGTAAAAATTACGTTTACGTTACGGCCAGAATGTTTGTGGTTTACAACTTCGGATTAATGTTCAAAAATTTGAATAAAAGCCCGTAAATACAGGGGTTTTCGTCTTACACGGTTATCCTACAACTATGTCGGATTATCGAGAGTCGAGGTTGTAGGACTGAATCGTAGGATGGGCATAATTATCGAGAGCGCTAGTCGGTGTGCCGTGAATAAAAGATTGTTTCGTCCGTGCGTGTATGCTAAAATACCACGCCGGCTTTTGCGGTAAAAGCGGCCGATCTTTGAAAATCTCTGATCCATCGACCCACGAAAACCGGTGGGACAGTGGGACAAGTGGGACAAAATACTAAACCCTTTGAATTCAATTACTTGCGTGTCCCAAGCTTGTCCCAAACTGTCCCAAGTTGGGACAAAAAGGGACAAAAACCGGTATGAGGTGCGACTTCAGGCTAAGGCAGCTCAGATGCGCAACTATCGCGAATCGAGGTTGTAGGACTTGATCTTGGAATTCAGCGTTGTGGCGTTGAGGCCGAGGAGGCGTGCGGCGCGGGATTGGTGGCCGCCGGTTTGGTCGAGCGCTCTGCGGATCAGGTCGATCTCGAATCGTTTTACCTCGTCGTAAAAATTTACTCCGCGTGAAATATCGATATCGCCGGCGCTGCCTTCGGTCGCTTTTATCATCTCGAACGCTTTTTCAGGGTCGCGGACTTCAGGCCTGAGACATTCAACGGTGATCTCATCGGTCTGAGAGATCACTACGGCGCGTTCGATTATATTTTCGAGTTCGCGGACGTTTCCGGGATAGTTATAGTTTTCGAGCAGCGAAAGCACCTCTGGCGCGGGGTTTTCCGAGATGTGACGGCCGTTCTCTTCGGAATATTTTCGAATAAAATGCTGCGCGAGCGGTAATATGTCCTCGCGGCGCTGGCGGAGGGGCGGCAGTTCAACCGGAACGACCGACAGCCGGTAATAGAGGTCCTCGCGAAAGGTGCCGTTCTTTACCGCTTCTTTGAGATCGACATTCGTCGCGGCAATGATACGTACGTCCACCTTGACCGGCATAGTGTCACCGAGCGGCGTAAATTCGCGTTCCTGAATTACACGAAGCAAACGAACCTGCGTTTCAGGGCGCAGGTCGCCGATCTCATCGAGAAAGATCGTCCCGGTATCGGCAACCTCGAACAAACCTTTTTTCGATGCGATCGCTCCAGTGAACGCACCTTTAGTGTGGCCGAAAAGTTCCGATTCGAGCAATTCCGACGGGATATTCGAGCAATTTACGACAACGAACGGAAAATCCGCGCGCGGGCTTGATTCGTGAATGGCCTTTGCAACAAGCTCTTTACCTGTTCCGCTTTCGCCGGTTATCAAAACGGTCGAACGGGCGGGCGCAACTCTCTCAACCAGACGAAAGACATTTTCCATCACGTCCGAACGTCCGATAAATCCGTCGCGGTTGACCGAGCGGACCATTGCCTGCCTCAGGTTTTGCAGTTCCTCTTCCTTCCGGCGTTTTTTGATAGCTCTTGCTACGAGCGCCAGGATCTGCTCATTCTGGAAAGGCTTGCGAATAACCCCGACGGCTCCTTTTTCCCACGCCGAGATCGCCGTATCGAACGTCGCGTAGGCGGTTATCATCAGCACGGCGGCTTCGGGATCGATCTCAACCAGCCTTTCAAGCGCGGTCAGCCCGCCGATGCCGGGCATTGACACATCCATGAGCACAACGTCGTACGGCCGCTGTGAATACTCCTCGATCGCTTCTTCGCCGGTGCGCGCGAGGTGAACGCGGTAGCCCGCGCCGGACAATATCGTGTCCAGCACATCGCGCATGATCTCTTCGTCATCGCAGATCAGGATCGAGCCTTTCTTTGCCATAAATAAAAACAAGCTGCCGGGTAAGCAGCGCCTTTCAAAACTAATGATTATATGCCCTAAGCCGGTGGAAATGAAACTCGAACGGCGAGTTGCGCGATTTTCTACGCTATAATTTCAAGGTATTCGATGCATGTTTTGTTTTGCGAGGTTGTAAGGTGGCGCTGGACGCTATATTTCATATCGGCTGTCAAAGCTGGGGATACGACGATTGGATAACCAAACCCGGCGGCGAGACCGCATTTTATCCCAGCGGCACAAAACGCGATGAAATGCTGCGGCAATATTCGCGCGCTTTTGACACCATCGAGATCGATTCGACCGTTTACGGTCTGCCGCCGGTTTCCAATCTCAAAAGCTGGTTCGACAGAACGCCGTCCGATTTTCTGTTCAGCTTGAAATTGCCGCGCGAGATCACGCACGAACGCTCGCTCGGTACGTCAGGCTTTTCTGTCCTCGACGAATTTCTTAGACGTATAGCCGTGTTGGAAGATAAGCTCGGCATTCTTCTGATACAACTTCCCGCAAGCTTTGACGGCGGCAAGGAAAACGGACAGGTCTTGCGAAATTTCCTGTCTGTTCTGCCGCGTGAATTCAGGTTTGCCGTCGAGTTTCGCGATCCCAGATGGTTTGTTGACTGGACTTTCGAAGAGCTTGAGAAAAGCGGTGTCGCTCTTGCCCTGGTCGAAGGCCCTTGGGTGCCGCGGCAAACTATGTTCGATGCGATCGATCAAATCTCCTCGAAATACATTTATGTCCGCCTGATGGCAGAAAAAGACCTTCAAAAATTCGACAGAGTTTATCGGGATCGCACTACAATTATTGAGCTTTGGCTTGAGAACCTGAAACGGCCGGGTGCGAACGAATTCTTTATCTACTGCGACAACTATCTCGAAGGGCACGCTCCGGCGACGGCCCGCAAGATACAGAAAATGCTCGGTTTACCAATCGTCAATCCCGCGGAACTTGAAAGTCAGCCTTCCCTTTTTTAGCGCTCCAAACCTTTTCGGCCCGTTTCTCGTATTAATCACAAGCAAAATTGTGCGAAAATCGAATTACTTGCGAAACCACAATTATTAATAAAATGACGATGTCAAAATCAGCAAAAATCTTTCTCATTATCGGCGGCATTCTGCTCATCCTGTTGGTGGTCGGAATTATCGCCGTCGCGTTTCTGGCGAACCGCATGGGACGCCCAGACGTCGAAAATAACACTGTTCTCGTACTGAACGTTTCCGGCGATCTGCCCGATTATGTTCCCGAAGAGCCATTCGCTAAGGCCGTCGGAATCCAGCAAAAACAATCGTTCTCAAGCCTTCTCACGCAGCTTCGCAAGGCAAAAGTTGACAAGCGTATCGGAGCCGTTGTGCTCGATATCACTTTTCCCGGCATAGGCTGGGGAAAGGCGGACGAGCTTCGCGACGCGATCAAGGATTACCGCTCTTCCGGCAAACCCGCTTATGCATATATGGAGATCGGCTCGAACCGCGAATACTACATCGCGACGGCCGCTGACAAGATCTTCCTGCCGCCGTCGGGCGACATCTACGTTAACGGGTTTTCGGCCGAGGCGATGTTCTATAAAGGTTCGCTGGATAAACTGGGCATCGAGACGGATGTTATACAGATCGGTCCAAAATACAAGAACGCTCCCGACCAGTACACAAAAAAGGAGATGGGTGAAGGCCAGCGCGAGGTCATAAACGCCGTCCTGGACGAATATTGGAACCGCTTCACGGGCGCTATAGCCGAGGCGCGAAATAAATCGCCGGAAGATGTCAAAACGCTGATCGACGGCGCTCCCTACAGCGCGACTCAGGCAAAATCTCTCGGTCTGATCGACGATACATTTTACAAAGACCAGGTTTACGAAGAGCTGCGGCAGCGTCTCGGTTACCAGGGCGATGCCAAGCTTAGGACGATTCGCGGAGCCGATTATCGCGAGATCCCGTCGGACTCGCTGGGCCTAAACCAGGGCGAGCGCGTTGCTGTAATTTTTGCCTCCGGCGCGATAAATGTCGGCCATTCCAGTAACAGCCCGTTCGGCGGAAATATGATCGGGTCTGACACGATCGTTGACGCCGTTAACAAGGCCACGATGGATAATTCGATCAAGGCCATTGTTCTGCGCGTCGATTCGCCGGGCGGTTCGGCGCTAGCGTCCGATCTGATGTGGTACGCGATCGAGAACGCTAAGAAGAAAAAGCCTGTCGTTGTCTCCATGTCCGATGTCGCCGCGTCGGGTGGTTATTATATTTCGTGTAATGCAAATAAGATCATCGCTGAACCATCGACCATTACGGGCTCGATAGGGCTTTTCATGGGTAAACCTGTTGTAAAGGGTCTGTATAACTGGCTCGGCATCAGCAACGAGTATGTAATGCGCGGAAAAAACGCCGGTATATTCCGCGAAACCGAACACTGGACCGATCAGGAACGAGCAAAAATGGTCGAGTCGGCAAATAATATCTATTACAACAGCTTTGTTCCAAAGGTCGCTCAGGGACGCAACAAAACGGACGAAGAAGTAAACTCCATCGGCCAGGGTCGCGTATGGACCGGGACACAAGCAAAAGAGAATGGGCTCGTCGATGAATTTGGCGGGCTTGAAACGGCGATCAACGTTGCTAAACAGCTGGCAAATCTTCCGGCCGACAAGGACGTTCGTCGCGTGGTTCTGCCCGAACCGAAACCGTTTTTTGAAACACTGTTCGGCAGCGACAGCTCGGCCGATGCAAAAAGCGAACAGGCCCAGAAGGCCGTGTTTGACGCCCTGCCCGAAGACGCCCAACGCGCGTTCAGGTATGCCGAATTGTTTGATCGTATGCGCAACGGCGAGGCAATGCTGATGTTGCCCTTCGAACTGGATATAAAATAACGCGGGCCGTATGACCGATATAAGAATGGCGGCTTTTGTGGTCGCCATTTTTTTACCACAAAACCAGGGAAGGATTTCAATCTTTCGCTACCGTACTTTCACCTTCGACCCATTCTTCGCCGTCGGCGTAAATTTCTTTTTTCCAGATAGGCACGGTTCGTTTGAGTTCGCGGATCAGCCATTCGCATGCGGCAAAGGCCGCTTTTCGGTGCGGTGCGGCAACAGCAATAACGACGCTCGTTTCGCCGATCTCCAACCGGCCAATACGGTGAACGATAGAGACGTGCGCGATTTCGAACTGCTCGTGAGCAGCAGCGGCAAGCTTTTCCATTTCCTTTAGCGCCATCGGCTCGTACGCTTCATAAACGAGATAAAGCGTCTCACGGCCTTTCGTAAATTGGCGAACGTAGCCGTCAAGCGTTACGGTCGCGCCGCATTCGGGCGGTACGACGCGACGAGCAAATTTACCGATATCGAGAGGGCCGGTCGTGAGTTGGAGAATATCTTCCATTGGTAAACTATGATCCTTATGTCTGGTCAATTCACACCGAACGAACTGTAAAACGACTATCCGCCAGACACCGCGTTGAAAACTGCCAGCTCGTCGCCATCGTTGACCATTTCATTCCCACTCGAGTATTCCTGATTAAATGCGAATAACAAGCGGTGCTCGTTAAGTTCTGGATAGCGGTCTGTGATCTGACGAAAAACTTCCCCCGATCGGATCGGCGTCTGCAGAGGCAATTCAATTTCTCGTTTCCCGACAATGTCCGCCGTCACGCCAAAAAATAATACATTCACCTTCATAAAAACGACCCGAACTATTTTACACGACCAACGCAGAAAAAAGGCCGGTCCGTAATATTGTATAATTATTTAAAGCACGACTGACTAATGAGCGCGAATACGATCACGCGATATAATCCTGAACAGGCCGCGATCACAAAGGAATTTGTTGACGACACGATCACTCGTGTCACCGGTGCGCGGCTTATCGCCGGCAACGATGTTCGTTTGCTGGTCGACGCGACGGAGAATTATCCTGCGTGGCTTGAAGCAATAGCGAATGCGGAAAGGCGAATTCTGTTTGAGAGTTATATCATCCACGAGGACGAGCAAGGCGAGCTATTTGCGGAAGCGTTAATAAAGAAAGCACGCTCCGGTGTTGAGGTAAAACTCATCTATGACTGGATGGGCGGCGTCGGAGCGACGTCGCGAAGCTACTGGCGGCGTTTGAGGCAAAACGGCGTCGAGGTACGCTGTTATAATCCACCGAAATTCGCTGATCCGCTCGGTTTTTTTAGCCGCGATCACCGCAAATCGATGGTCGTCGATGGGAAAACTGCGTTTGTCAGCGGGCTCTGTGTCGGAAAGGATTGGGTCGGCAATAAAGAAACGAACATCGAACCGTGGCGCGATACCGGAGTCGGTATTGTCGGACCGGCCGCGAAGGACGTCGAAGAAGCATTCGCCGAGGTTTGGGCAACTATGGGAACGCCGCTGGATATTTCGGCGGATAACGGCCATCACGTCAAGAAGCAGCCGGACGGCATTGGTATCAGGGTCGTACAAAGCGTCCCTTCTGCGGCGCACATATACCGGATCGATCAGGTACTCGCGGCAACCGCTCAGGAGACGATGTGGCTGACCGACGCATATTTCGTCGGCCTTCCGTCTTACTTACAATCTCTGAAAGACGCTGCGGCGGACGGCGTTGACGTTCGCATCCTCGTGCCGCAATCGACCGACATCCCGATCATAAGGGACACCACGCGTTCAACCTATCGTCCGCTGCTCGAAGCAGGCGTGCGGGTTTTCGAGTGGAACGGTCCCATGGTTCACGCGAAAACCGCTGTTTTCGACGGCCGCTTCTCGCGCGTCGGTTCGAGCAACCTAAATATCGCAAGCTGGTTTGGAAATTACGAACTCGACGTCTTTATCCAGGACGAAGACTTTGGACGAGAAATGAAAGAAATGTTTCTCAACGATCTCGGCAATGCGACGGAGATCGTTCTGACGAATAATTTCAAAAAGGCAAAGCCGGTCGAGAAACACGAAGGCCGTAAACGAGGCGGAAGTGTCCGAAAGGCAACCGCCGGCGCAATAAACGCCGCAACGTCGATCAGTTCGGCAATTGCAAAAAAGGCCCCGCTCGGGCCGGCTGAATCGCGTTTGTTGTTTATCGCGGGCGGCATTTTGGTCTTATACGCGCTTCTGCTGACGATCTTTCCGCGTGGGGCGTCCGTGCCGCTTGTTGTCGTTCTACTGCTGCTCGGCGTTCCGACATTAATCAAAGCACTTCGAAATTATCGGGACCATTGATGAATTCCTTCCGAATTGCGACATACAACATTCACAAATGCGTCGGCCTTGATCGACGATCGTCGCCTGAACGAATCGTGGAGGTTCTGAAGGAGATCGATGCCGATGTTATCGCGCTGCAGGAAGTCCTTTGTCATTCGCGGCCGAATCGGCGCGACCACCAGGCGGAGTTTATTGCAGAGGAATTAGGCATGGACTTCCGGCTCGGCGAAAACCGGCAAATACGCGGCGGCGATTACGGCAATGCAACGTTTACACGATTCAAGATCGCGGCTTCGGCAAATTACGACATCACGGTTAAAAAATATGAGGCCCGAGGCTGTCTCTGGACCGATATTGACACCGGTCCCACGCAATTGCAATTTTTCAACGTCCACATGGGAACTTCTTTTTTCGAACGCCGAAAGCAGGTGCACCGGCTGCTGCAAGAGCACATTTTCGACTCGCATAGCGAGCCGAAAAACCGGCTGATCGCGGGTGATTTCAATGAATGGACGACCGGCTTAACTACGCGGCTTTTTAAGGCAAATTTTAACAGTGTCGATGCCAGGCTTCACCTCGGGAAAAACCGCACATATCCGGGAATAATGCCACTCGTTCACCTTGACCACGTCTATTTCGACTCCGATATCAAACTCACTAACGCGTTCCTTCACAGAAGCAAAACTGCGCTGCTTGCGTCGGACCACTTACCGGTTGTTGCGGATTTTGATATTTGAAATTTGTCTGTCCTTAATTAACCAATTATCAATTAAATATTAAACAGCAGATCTTATCGAATTGCTCCTTCGATAGGACTCGACGCCGACGCATAAAGGCGTTTCGGCATCCGTCCCGAGAGATATGCGAGTCTGCCGGCCTGGACGGCGAGATTCATCGCGGTCGCCATTTGTTCGGGATCGCGTGCCTCGGCTATGGCCGTATTCATGAGAATCGCATCCGCGCCTAGCTCCATCGCAACAGCCGCGTCAGACGGAACGCCTACGCCGGCATCAACGATTATTGTTGCGTCCGGCAGCTGCTCGCGCATTATCTTAAGATTTGCCGGATTTTGCACACCTAATCCTGAACCGATCGGGGCGGCTAGCGGCATGACCGCAGGACAGCCGATATCAAGCAGCTTTCTTGCCATTATCAGATCATCAGAAAAATACGGCAGCACGATAAAACCTTCCTTAACAAGAACTTTCGCAGCTTCCAGCGTTTGCTCGTTATCAGGCAGCAGCGTTACTTTGTCACCGATCACCTCAAGCTTTAGCCAATCGGTTTCGAGCGCCTCTCGGGCCAGCCGCGCCGTACGAACGGCGTGTTCGGCATCGTAACATCCCGCAGTGTTCGGCAATATCTGCATTTGCCTGTCAAGGTGATCGAGAAACGATTCGGTTTTGCCGTCAAGGGGCACGCGGTTTACGGCAACCGTAACCATCTCGGCTCCGGACGCCTTGTGCGCCAACTGCATCTCAGAATATGAGCGATATTTACCAGTACCGATAATAAGACGCGAGGAAAATTCCTTACCTGCTAATAAAAACTTGTCTGACATATTTATAAAACAATTTTCACGCAAAGCCGCAAAGAACGCAAAGAGGGCACAGAAAAACGGATCGGGGATTTCTCCCCGATCCGCATTCCGCAATCCAAATCCGCAATCGATTTATCCTCCGCCGACGAAATGTATAACCTCGATCTTATCGCTCTCGGCAACAGTCGTTGTCGTCCATTCGCGTCGGGGGATGACCGTTTTATTCAACTCCACCGCAACACGCTGCGAGGGCAGGGAGAAAAATTCGAGAACTCCCTCAAGATTCAATCCGTTCGGTACTTCTTTCGAATCGCCGTTTATTACAATCGTCATTTTTCCAATGACAATTTTCGCTCACTGTCCGGTGAATTTCAACTGAGGCTCTTAGCCTTTCGCAACGGCGCGACGCAATTCGATCTCTTCGGCGTCACTGCGAACGCTTACGACGAATTCAGCCCTGCCTGACTGGAAGTTCGGCACCTTAATTTTTATATTTGCCAGGCCGTTCTGATCTGTCTTTGAGTGAAAAACACGCGGCTTGAACTCCGAACCGATCACTTTTACAAGGATTTCGGCATTCGGGATCACCTTGTGTGAGCTGCCGCGCGAAACCATTATGCAAACCGTGTTTTGATCGCCGCCTTTGAATTTGGAAACTCCGATGATCTCAGCGTTGAGGTTGTTGTGTTCCGGCCGCGATTCCCCCGCGAGGTCGCTCATTATCTGGACGGCTTCAACCGGCAAAACTTCATCCGCATTAAACTTGTCGAAATTTGCGAAAAACTGAACAGGCGTCACGAACTCGTCGATCAGGCTTGTGCTTGCCGCCGGCATTGGGATCGGAGCGTCCGTTTCAGCATCAGTATCAGCTGGGGCGGCCACTGAACCTGTTGCCTTTCTCGGCTTCGCCTCGGTCGTGCTTTCTTCCGCCTTCTTGTCTTTTCTTGCCTTCTTGGGCTCGCTTTTTGCCGAGGACTTGCGATTTGCCTCGGTCATCTTTTTGAGATCTTCGATTCGTCCTGCGCGCACGGCTGCGCACATCAGCTTGTGTTGACGCTGAAGTCGCTCGGCCAGCACCGTTTCGTCAAGTTCGTCACCGATGAGATCGTCGTAGGGCGACCGCTTGCTTGCGAGTATCGTTCCGCGGTTGTAAACCAGCGATAGAATTATAGGCGTAGCAAGTCCCTTGTCTTCGGTTTGAACGTGGTACGTTATACCGTCGTGCTCGATATCTGTATTAAACCCAGTGATCACAGTATTTGATTAAAAAGGCGTGAAGCGCAGACGCAGTTTTAGGAGATCTGCTAAATAAAACTTAGCATACGGCTGCTTTTGCGGTCAATAAAAATCGATCTGCAACGTACATTTCGCGCACCCTTTTTTATTGCCCAAATCGCTAAAGGGCAGGAACCGCCTGCCTTGACACTAATAGACGCTTAACTTACGATTGAGTTTGTTCCAAAATTCTCAATCTTATTCGGGGAATTGGAGCGTTTTTTTGCATCCTTTCCACCCCGGGAACTAGATTGCCTTGAGGCCTCAATGAGTGATTTCAGCCTTTTCGAATATGCGCCGATCGCAATAATGTTTATCGTCGCGGTGGGCTTTGCGATCAGCCAGCTGCTGGTTACGCAATTGATCGGCCCCCGTAAACGCACAGCCACAAAACTGATGCCTTACGAGTGCGGCAAGGATCCGGTCGGCTCAGCTCGTGACAGATACTCGATCAAATTTTACACGGTCGCGGTTATCTTTCTGTTGTTCGATATCGAAGTTCTTTTCATGGTGCCGTTCGCGGTGGCATTTAAATACCTCCTCGAACAGGAAAAGATCAGCGGCGTAACCTTCGGAACCGTTGCGCTTATCGAAATTCTGGCGTTTATCGCAACTTTGATCGTGGGCTTTATCTACGTCTGGAAAAAAGGAACCTTCGACTGGGGACTGCAGGCACGTTCCGAGGCTCGAGCGGAAGCGAAGCAGCTGGCAAATAAGAAAAGGCAGCGGATCGCCGCGATGAAAAAAGCAGCCTAGGCGTTTGGCGTCGCGCCTTAATTGGATGCCGGGCATCTAATGTTTATATGGGTTTAGAAAATACATTATTCGAATCACTGCCGGACGTTGTCACAGTTAAACTGGACGCAGTTGTGAACTGGGCACGAAAGTCGAGTCTTTGGCCGGCGACGTTCGGCCTGGCCTGCTGTGCGATCGAGATGATGAACACGGTCTCGGCAAGAAACGACCTTTCCCGGTTCGGTGCGGAAACATTTCGTGCGAGCCCACGTCAATCGGACGTCATGATCGTGTCGGGCCGCGTTTCGCGAAAGATGGCGCCGGTGCTGCGTCGAATATACGACCAGATGCCCGAGCCGAAATGGGTTATCTCGATGGGCGCTTGTGCGACATCGGGCGGAGTGTTTGATAACTACGCGATCGTTCAGGGTGTCGATAAGGTAGTTCCGGTCGATGTGTACGTGCCCGGCTGTCCGCCGCGGCCGGAGATGTTGGTTCACGCGATCACGATGCTGCAGGAAAAAATAATGAAGGAATCGGTCAAAGACCGCCGCGACACATTTGAACCCGAATCGCGGCTCTCCGTCGTTCCCGGAACGCTGCCGGTCACGGAGGGAACAGCACTTGAGCGGGAAACCGAGGTCGAAGTTGCACAAAATGAGGTATCGCGCCCGTATACGATTCCGTCGCGACACGAACGAAGAAGGTCTTCCTAGTTAAGAAGATTTAATATAGACGCAGAGACGCGGAGAATGGTCAATTCGGTTACTCTGCGACTTTGCGTCTTTGCGGTGTATAATCCTTTAATTTGCTATGACTGAAAAGCTGCACGAATTCGTCGAAAAGCTAAAAGCTGAAAACGCATCGTGGGTCGTGGATGTCAACGACGCTCATGGCGAGGTTACCGTCGTCGTCCCGCGCGAATCGATCGTTGACGTTTGCTGGGTACTCAAGACCAAGCATGGTTTTGACATGCTTGCGGACCTTTGCGGAGCCGATCGCGGGCCTGAGGAAGACCCGCGTTTCGAAGTCAACTACCATGTTTTTTCGACGAAACATTACAACCGCCTGCGCCTAAAGGTTTTACTGAGCGAGGTCGATCCGAACGTAACTACGGTTACTACTGTTTGGAAAACAGCCAATTGGCACGAGCGCGAAACCTACGATCTTTTTGGTGTGATCTTCGACGGACATCCCGATCTGCGGCGAATATTGCTGCCGTCCGATTTTGACGGCCACGCTCTCCGCAAGGATTATCCATTACGAGGTTATGAGCCGTATAGCATGAACTAGCCGATTTTGGATGATAGATTTTGGATTTTAGATTAGCCGAACGACCATCTTAAAATCCAAAAATCCCAGATCCAAAATCCAAAATTGTTATGAGTACTGTAGTAGAGAACATTCCCGGCCAATACGAAGTTGAGGACCAGCCGCTCGATTCGCAGATGACGTTGTCGATGGGCCCGCAGCACCCTTCGACTCACGGCGTCCTGCGGCTCGACCTGCGAATGGACGGTGAATTAGTGGTAAAAACCATTCCCGATATCGGCTATCTGCATACCGGAATGGAAAAGCTTTTCGAGTACAAAAAATATCAGCAGGGCATCGTCATCACCGACCGGATGGATTACCTTAATCCGCTCGGCAACAACCTTGCGTATGTGATGGCTGCTGAAAAGCTGCTCGATCTCGAAATTCCCGAACGGGCACAGGTCATCCGCGTTCTGATGTGTGAATTGCAGCGAATTGCCTCGCACATGGTCTGGCTCGGAACGCACGCGCTCGATATTGGCGCGATGTCGGTGTTTTTTTATTGTTTCCGCCAGCGAGAAAAAATTCTGAATCTGATCGAATCTGCGTCGGGCGGGCGAATGACGCCAAGCTATTTCCGGATCGGCGGGTTAATGATGGATCTCCCTGCGGGGTTTGAACGGCGCTGTAACCAATTCCTTGCTGATTTTCCGGAGGCGATGAATACGTTCGAAACGCTCGTCACGGGAAATACGATCTGGCAATCGAGGACACAGGGCATCGGCGTAATTTCGGCCGAAGAGGCGATCGATTGGGGATTGACCGGCCCGAGCCTGCGTGGCAGCGGCGTAAACCTGGATCTTCGCAAGGCCAATCCGTATAGCGGTTACGAAACGTACGATTTTGAAATACCGGTTGAACCCGACGGCGACGTTTGGGCACGGTTTCGCGTCCGCATGCGCGAGTGCTACGAGTCGTACAAGATCGTTCGCCAGGCGCTCGACCGTCTCAAGCCCGGCCCCGTCAAAGCCGATGCACCGAAAGTCGTGCTTCCCGACCGCGACGATATGCGCAAACATATGGATTCG
>DATJGV010000007.1:0-2771 GCA_035494575.1 Pyrinomonadaceae bacterium
ACGGCCGGTGAGGAAGAATGAGGCTTTAACTTTCTCTTTTTCGAGTGTTTTTGCAATGTCATCCGCGCCTTCGCCAAATTCGTCGCCGGTAAAAACCAGTGCGAGCTTTTTCACGGTTTTGTCGCCGCGAGTGATAGCTCCATGGTCATAGGTAAAATTGGTTGCTGTCGATTTTGACGGCGAATGTCTGTCGCTAAACATCGCCATCATCAAAACGGCGTCGGCGGTGCCGTCCATAGTTGGCTCGTTGGTCGAATAATCTCCGACATCGTCGTGATAAACCAGTCCCGCGGGTTGGAATAACGCGAACTCATCCTCGTGGGTCAGATGCAAACCGATCAAACCGCTGTATGTTTTTGCGTCGATCGGGCCGTCAACCAAACCGCCGCGAACAGGTTTTTTCAATATCTGAACCAACGGCAAATGAACGTCCTGCGGAGATACACCTGCGGCAGGAATGTCCGAAAACATCGATGTTCCCCACGGGTTTCGTCCGAGAAGCCAGTCGCGATGTGCGATCATTTCACGATGAAACCTCATATCTGCGGTCATCTTTTCGTAAAGCATCACCTGCGTTACGAACGCGACCACAAGGTTATTCGAGCACCATAAAAACGGGACGCCGACGCCGTAGGCATTTGTCTTGCCGCGAGCGATTATCCGTTCGATGCCGTCGCGATAATATCCGGCAAGCTCGGCCCTGGTTTTTCGGTCAACGAGCGGATAAAGCGCGAAATGCCCAACGTTTGTAAACGGGTAACGTTCATAGTGTCGCGACATCTGTTCGCCCATGTCGGACGTTTTGTATTGCATGAAGGACGTTGCACCGATGATCTTTGCATAGCGTTTTGCGTCGGCCAGGTACCCGGCTTTGCCGGTCGCTTTATATAGTTCGGCGGCGGCCCATTCCATGTCGTCGGCCCAAGTGTCCTCATTATAACGGTACGGAGCGCCGTACGAATTTCCTTGCTGGTAGCCTTCCTGCTTTTGGCCCATCGCGTAGAGTTCGAGCGCGGCTTTCAGGCACTTGTCGGCGTATTGCTGATCTTTAATATCGTTTTTCCAGATGCGATACCCGATCGCCATCGCGGCTGCGGAGCGTCCGGCTATATTGGCGATACCTGTCGAACTGCTTTTCCATTTGCTCAGCCCTTGCGGCTTGCCGTCGGCAAAATAAACCGGTCGATAGCTGTTCGGTCCCCAGCCGTAATCGGCGTTGTCGTGGTCGGGGAGTTTGAATCCGCGATGGTCGCGGTCATCAGCAACCTGGTGAAAGAGTTGGTCGGGTGCAGGATGCAGCTTAAAGATCCAGTCGAGTCCCCATTTTGCTTCGTCCAAGATATCGGGAACGCCGTTCGCGCCGTTTCGCCCAAGTGCATCGACGCTATCCGCAAATTTGTTCTTCTCCAGTTCGTAGGCGAGCATCATTCGAGCGGTAGCATTGCTCGCCGTTATCAGATATTTAAGCTGATCGCCTGCGTCATGCCATCCGCCGGTGACGTCGATGACCGTTCCATCGGGCATCGGGCCGAAAAAGGTCTTCCCGTCGTGCTGATGGCACGCGACGCCGAGATAAGGGTTGTACCCGCACCGCTGCTGCCGCATGAAAAACAGCAAGTCTTCCTGGTATGCGGGATAGACGCCAACGGGAAATTGTGCGGATGTGTCGCCCGTATTTTCGAGCTTTAACACGAAATTACCAGGACGTTTTACTCGGGTGAAATCGAGTGCATAGTAATGGGAAAACTTGCTGCCCCAAGCCTGAACGTCAATGGCTCGCAGCCGCCCGCTGAAAACGACGCGTTTGGTTATTGCGTCGTCGACGCTGAATTTTCCGGAAAGCGGTTTTTCGGAAAATGCAATTGCGGTCTTTGAATCCGAAGGCAAATAACCGGCCTGGTTAAAACGGATATAGGAGCTTTGAGCGAGGACCGGAGCGGAAAAAACAAAGGCGACGCAGAATATGGCGATAATGACGCGAAAGTATAGAAGTTGGCTTGCGGGCATGATCTTTATAACCCTCCCGCTAGTCTAGGAGGGTGTGGCTGGCTCAGCCGGGCAGTGGAGTAATTAATGAGCCCACGCACCTACGCAGTGGTTTCGACCTAAAACAAGCTCACCTTTATCCGCAGATATTTCTTCGGGTTTTGGCGAAAGTCGTAAACCAATTTCGTGCCTTCGCTGGAAAGTTGATTCACGTTCGCCGCGGTCTGGTTAATACTGTTATACAGCGTTTCGTCGGTCACCAGTTTTCCGATCGTTCCTTTGCCGGCCTGTGCGTCTCCGAGCAGGGCATCGAGCTTAGTCGCCGTTGAATTGAACCTCGCGAGCGTGTCGCGCGCGTCATCGTAAAGCTGTTCGTCCTTAAAGAATTTTCCGGCGCTGCCTTTGCCGGCGGCGAGATCTGTTGAGATCACTTTAAAATCGTCGGCTATTGCGTTGATCTTCGCCGCGGACACGCGCAAGTCGGCGACCGCCGCGCGCGTTTCGTTATAAAGAGCATCATCGCTCACGAATTTACCGGCGCTGCCTTTGCCGCTGCGAATGTCGGTTGAGATCGCTTCGAGTTGGGCGACGGTTTTATTCAGGCTGTTGTAAAGCGCAGGATCGTTGAGGAGTTTCCCGGCGCTGCCCTGGCCTTTATTAATTTTGTCGAGCGTCGTTTGCAGACGTGTCATCGTCGATTTCGTTTCCGCGACCGTTGCATCGAGATTTCTGTATAAGCTTTCGTCGTTGATCACACGACCCAAGGTTCCTTCGCCGCTGTTCGC
>DATJGV010000008.1:0-29122 GCA_035494575.1 Pyrinomonadaceae bacterium
GGTTTGCGTGTTGCCGGAGCAAAAATGTCAGGTGTTGCGGCACTGCGCGACACGCTGAATATGCAGGACCATGGAGCAATCGCAACCGCGAGTTTTCTCGATTGCGGATTGCCGTCAACCGTCGATTGCGGCGATCTGGCGCAGGTGGCAAAGGCAATATTAAATCATCTGAACACATTCGATCCAGATCTGATCGTTGTCGAGCTGGGCGACGGGATTGTTGGCGGTTACTCGGTCGAAGCGGTATTGACCGATCCGGAAATTCAAAACGCGGTCTCGTCATTTGTGTTTTGTGCGTCTGACTACGTCGGTGTCGTCGGCGGCATCACTATCTTGAAAGACCTTGGAATCAGCGTCGATGTTATTGCAGGCTCGGTGACCGACTCGCAAATGGGCGAGGATTTTGTTCAATCGCAGTACGGCGTCAGTGCGGGCAATGCCCGGCGCGATGGCCGACGACTGTTCGAGTTGGTGACAAGCGGCGAAGAGCAAAACGCAGGAGATGCTTTTCCAAAACTAACCGAAGAATGGAACGCGGCGTTAGGAGTACCCGCTGTTTAATTATTTAATTAATAATTGATAATTAGATAATTAAACAACAGAAAACGACGTATTGATTCCGTTAACGCTTTTAAGTTTTTATTCGTTCATTTATGGCTGAAAACATTTCAAATTCCCCGCGTCTCCGCGTCGCCATCTTTGGCGGTTCGGGTTACGGCGGCAGCGAGCTTTTGCGCATTCTGTTATTTCACCCGAATACTGCGATCGTTCTTGTCACGGCGAATGAACACGCCGGAAAGCCCGTCGGCGAGGTACATAAGAATTTGTATGGACTGACCGACCTGCAATTTGAAAAGGCACCGGAGGATCTGTCAACGCTGACGGATATTGATGTTGTCTTTTTCGCGCTGCCGCACGGGCAAGCCTTAAATCTGATCCCGCAGTTGCCGAAGACCGTAAAGGCCATCGATCTGTCAGGAGATTTTCGCATCGACGATCCCGAGATCTTTAAGAAGTTCTACAAACTCGATCACACAGCGAAAGAGATGCAGAAAGGTTTTGTTTACGGTCTGACCGAAACGAACCGCGAAGCGATCAGGACGGCTCAGTACATCGCAAATCCGGGGTGTTTTGCGACGGCGACCCTGCTCGCGCTCGCCCCGTTGGTCAAGAGCGGCTTGTTGAACGGGAAAGTGATCGTCGACGCAAAAACGGGATCGTCCGGTTCGGGCGCAAAGGCCGCGTCGAACACGCACCATCCGCAGCGGTCAAATTCTTTTTACGCCTACAAACCGTTCGCACACCAGCACGTACCGGAAATAGAACAGCACCTTCGTGAGGTCGGCGACTTCCCTAACGACCTTGTTTTTATGACGCATAGTTTGCCGGTGTCGCGCGGTATTTTTGCTTCGTGTTATTTGGAGACAACTGTAAACCTTACGAACGAAGACCTGGATAACCTGTATCGCGATTTTTACAACGGCGCGTTTTTTGTTCGTGTGGTCAGCGGTTCGCCCGATATCAACTGGGTCAAGAATACAAATTTTTGTGATATCGCAGTTCATTCGAACGGCAAACAGATCGTCGCATTTTCGGCTATAGACAATCTTGTAAAAGGAGCGGCAGGTCAGGCAGTTCAGAATATGAATCTGATGAACGGACTGGATGAGAGAACCGGATTGATGTTTACGGGAAGCAATCCGTAACCGTAAATGCGAAAGCCTGCGCGTAAGCAAGGGCCTAATGTGAACCTTGTATCTATCGCTCTTGTTTACGCGTGGGCTTTTTCAAAAGAATGAATTTTACGGACATTAAAAACATAGAAGATCAATTTCAGGTTGCGACCTACAAAAAGATGAACATCGCTGTCGAGCGCGGCCGCGGTTCGTGGGTTTGGACGAGCGACGGCGAAAAATATCTTGACCTGTACGGCGGGCACGCGGTCTGCGCGACCGGCCATTCGCATCCTCATGTTGTGAAGGCGATCCAGGAACAGGCCGGCAAGGTCCTGTTCTATTCGAACCTTGTTTATTCGGATGTCCGTGCAAGGGCGGCTGAAAGGCTTGTTTCGATCGCGCCGAAAAGTTTGAACAAGGCGTTCTTCTGCAACTCGGGCACCGAGGCGAACGAGAATGCAATGCGCATGGCCCGCATGGCGACCGGCCGCGAAAAGATCGTTACATTTTCCGGCGGGTTTCACGGCCGCACGGCGGATTCGATAAGCGCGACGTTCTTAGGAAAATATCGCGATATCGGCAGACCGAACGTTCCCGGCCACGTTTCGGCGGAGTTCGGCGATATTGAAAGCGTAAAAGCCGTAGCCGACAGCGATACGGCAGCGATAATGCTCGAACCGATACAGTCGATGGCGGGAGTTCGCGAGGCGTCGCCGACATTTTTTCGCGAGCTGCGCAAATTGTGCGACGGACTCGGAATAGTGCTCATTTTCGACGAAGTGCAAACCGGCGTCGGACGCACGGGAAACTGGTTTTTTGCCGGGAGCCCGCTCGCCGATTCGGTCGAACCTGACATTATTTCACTTGCAAAATCCCTGGGCAGCGGCGTTCCGGTCGGTGCATGTCTCGTAAACCAAAAAGTATCGTCCGTGATCAAAGAAAACGATCTCGGAACGACCTTCGGCGGCGGAATGCTTGCGATGGCTGCGGTCGTCGCAACGCTTGAAGCCATAGAGAAGGACAATATGCTTGGAAGCGCCGCGTCTGCCGAAAAACAATTACGCGAAGGGTTGAGCGGCGTCGCGGCAATTAACGCCATTCACGGCAAAGGCTGTCTGATCGGAATTGAATTTGACGATAAATGCGGACCGGTTCATGCAAAGCTTTTAGAAAATAGGATAATTACCGGAACGTCGAGCAATCCCAATGTCCTGCGGCTGCTGCCGCCTCTTTGCGTGGCGGCGGACGAGGTCCAAAAGTTGGTAAACGTTTTGCGGGAGATAATGAGCACCCCGACCGCAACCGCCGCCTAAGTTAATAAATGACAAATTTTATTAAAACATCCGACCTTGCGACGGCGGAACTCGAAAAATTACTTGCTGCGGCCCACGAATTCAAATCCGGCTCGCACTTGTCAAAGCCACTTGCCGGAAAGTCTGTCGCGCTTGTCTTTTTCAATCCATCGCTGCGGACCCGCGCGTCGATGCAGGTCGGCATTTGCGAACTAGGCGGAAACCCCGTGATCCTCGAACCCGGCGGCACATCGTGGACGCTTGAACATCGTGAGGGCGTGGTCATGGATGGTGATAAAACAGAGCATCTGAAGGAATTCGTTCAGGTTCTGGAGCGGTACGTTTCAGCGATCGGTGTGCGAACGTTTGCCGAACTGAAAGATTGGGAAACTGAACGCACCGATCCGATCTTGAACGCGTTTGCAAAATACGCGACCAAGCCGATCATAAATCTCGAATCCGCGATGCATCATCCGTGTCAGGCAATGGCGGACATGATGACGATCCGCGAACGTTTCGGCACGGAAAAAAAGAAGGTTTTGCTCACGTGGGCGTGGCACCCGAAGCCGCTGCCAATGGCCGTTCCGAATAGTTTCGCACTCGCGGCTGCGCAGTTTGGCCACGACCTGCGAATCGCTCATCCGAAAGGCTACGAACTCGACGACGATCTGCTCTCGGAGATTGAGAGGCATGCAAGTGACACGGGCGGCAGTGTCGAATTTACTAATGATGTAAACGCGGCATTTGACGGAGCCGAGGTGGTTTACGCAAAGAGTTGGGGCAGCAAGCTGTTTTACGGCGCAGCGGAAAAGGACATCGAGTATCGCGCTAAATTTCGAGCCGATTGGATCGTTGACGAAGCAAATATGTCACGGACCAATGATGCGATCTTCATGCATTGCCTGCCGGTTCGCAGGAATGTGATCGTGACCGACGGCGTCATCGATTCGGCACGATCGGTTGTCATCGACGAAGCCGAAAACCGACTGCACGTGCAGAAGGCGATAATGACGAAATTAATAAAATGAACATCGAAACTTTAGATCTGCTTCGCGAATCATTGCCCTACATTCAACGATTCAAGGGAAAAACATTTGTCGTCAAATTTTCCGGTAAGGTAACCGAGAACAAGGAAAATCTTGCTTCACTTGCGGAAGAATTGGCGTTGCTGCATCAAGTGGGGATCCGCGTATGCGTGATTCACGGCGGCGGCAAGCAGCTTACAGAACTCGCCAAAAAACTGGGTATCGTCCAAACCGTTATCGAGGGCCGCCGCGTGACAGACGACGACACGCTCGAGCTTGCAAAAATGATCTTTCGCGGCAAAATAAACACTGAGATACTGGCGGCGCTCAGACGTCGGGGAATCGAAGCCGTTGGCCTTTCCGGCATCGATGGCGGCGTCGTAAAAGCCGTGCGTCGTCCCCCGAAAGAGATCTTGAATAAAGAAACGGGAGAGACCGAGACGATCGATTTCGGACATGTCGGGGATATTGTCGAGGTCGATTCGCGGCTGATCCATCTGCTGCTCGAAAACGATTATTTGCCCGTCATCTCTTCGCTCGGAGCCGATGACGACGGACGGATCTACAACATAAACGCGGACACAATTGCTTCAGAGATCGCCGCACGTTTGAAGGCCGAAAAACTCATTCTTCTATCGGACGTAAATGGAATTTACCTGAACGAATTGGACGAGAATACAAAACTTTCGCGATTGACCGCCTCCGATGCGCAGCACCTGATCGACAGCGGCCGCGCAACAGGCGGGATGATACCGAAACTCGAAAGCCTTATCGACCTGCTGGGCCGCGGCGTCCGCTCGGCTCACATTATAAGCGGGACAAACCGAAATGCGCTGTTGTCCGAGGTTTTTACAGACGAGGGAACGGGGACGATGGTGGTGGCCTAAGTAATTCCCACGAAAACAGCGAAATATACGAGAAGCTAACTACATTTTTCTTATATATTTCGAGCGTTTCACGGGCAATAAAAAAACAGGCCATTTGACCTGTCCTTTTCTATTTCGAGTGGTGCCGAGGGCGGGACTCGAACCCGCACGGATTGCTCCACACGCCCCTCAAACGTGCGCGGCTACCAATTACGCCACCTCGGCCCGTCAATTGCAAATTGCGGATTTGGGAATGCGGATTTAAGAGGGTCTATCCGCGAAACAAATTATCAAGATCTCAGAGCTACTTGTTTGCCGGAGCATTAGCCGGTGCCGTGTTTGCCGCTTCGGTATTAGCGACTGGCTCCTGAGCCGAAGCAGCGTTTGTGTCCGTTTGCGCCGGTGCAGTATTCGCCTCCGAATTTACAGCGTTATTCGCAGGTGCTTCCTGCGCCTCAGGTGCGGTATGAGTCAAGATCGACGATTGCCCGGCGAGAGCCGGCATCGAGATCAACAACGCGGAGATGAAAAACACCGCTGCCGCCACGATCGTGATCTTAGAAAGTACCGAAGCCGTGCCGCGCGGGCCGAACGCCGCGTTCGAGATGTTGCTCGTAAACAGCGCACCGGCGTCCGTCTTGCCGGGCTGAAGCAGCACTGCCCCGACCAGCACGATGCACGAAATAAAAAATATCGTATATAAAATATAAACCAGCAACTTCTTTTTCCCTTCTATTTATAATTTACGATGCGTGCAAAGCTTTCCGCTTCGAGGCTCGCACCACCGACCAATGCACCGTCGACGTCCGGTTGATCCATCAGATCGCCGATATTGTCGGGTTTTACCGAACCGCCATAAAGGATCCGCGTCTTGTCCGCGATCTCTTTCCCGTGTATCTCGGCAACGGCCAAACGAATAAACCCGTGCATTTCTTGAGCCTGGTCAGGCGTCGCGGTTTTACCCGTACCGATCGCCCAAACAGGCTCGTAAGCGACTATGATACGTTCCACGTCGGCAACTGTCAAACCCGCCAAACCATTAACCAACTGCGATTTTACCACGCTTTCTGCACTTCCCGCTTCCCTTTCGGCGAGCATTTCGCCGACGCAGACGATCGGGCTCAATCCGGCGGCCAAAGCCGCTTTGGTCTTCAGATCTACCGAGGTGTCGGTCTCGCCGTAAAATTGCCGCCGTTCCGAATGACCGATTATCACGTGCGAACAACCGACATCTTTGAGCATTTCGGCGGAAACCTCACCGGTTTGTGCGCCGAATTTCATTTCAGTCGAGCAATCCTGCGCCGCGACTTTTATATTCGAGCCCTCGAGCCGGTCGGCCACCATCTTTAAGGCGGTGAACACCGGTGCGATAACTACCTCGCAATGATTTGCATTTACAACAAGCGGCTTTAATGCAAGTGCCGTCCCGACGGCCTCGCCGAGCAGCTTGTACATTTTCCAGTTTCCTGCAATGACAGGTTTTCTCATAAAATCAATAGGCAGAAACGCGACCGTAAGGGAGCGTGCAAACAGATCCGACGCTCTCGTTACACTCGCGTTTCCGCCCTATTTATCATCCAACGCCGCGACGCCCGGCAGGGTGTCTCCGGCCAGAAACTCAAGTGTTGCGCCGCCGCCGGTCGAGATGTGCGAGATCTTGCCTTCGAGTCCGGCCTGGTTGACAGCCGCGACCGAATCACCGCCGCCGACTATCGAGGTCGCGCCTTTCTCGGTGGCTTCGGCGACGGCTTGTGCGATGGCGACTGTTCCCTCGTCAAACGGTTTTTCCTCGAACATTCCCATTGGGCCGTTCCAGACAATAGTTTTTGCCCCTTCGAGCGCGTGTTTGAAGATCTCGATCGTCTCGATGCCGATGTCCAAACCGACAAGCCCCGTGTTTGTAAACGCGATCGGTATCGTCTTTCGCGAATTGAGCGGATCATACGAATCAACAACCTGATGGTCGGTCGGCAGCAGCAATTCCACTCCCGCCTCTTTTGCCTGCTGCTCGATCTCGAGCGCCTGCGGCATCATATCGTCCTCGACCAGCGATTTCCCGACCGTAAATCCTTCGGCCTTAAAAAACGTATATGCCATCGCTCCGCCGATCAATAATTTATCAACCTTGCGTTCGATCAGCGATTTTATCACCGGCAGTTTGTCCGAAACCTTCGCTCCGCCCAGTATTGCAACGAACGGCCGTTCAGGATCGTTGAGGGCACGTCCAAGAAAATCCAGCTCCTTTTCCATCAGCAGCCCGGCGACTTTGTCCTTTACAAAATGCGTGATGCCCTCGGTCGAGGCGTGTGCGCGATGCGCTGTTCCGAACGCATCGTTCACATAAACATCGCACAACGATGCAAGCTGCTTCGCAAATTCCGGATCGTTCTTTTCTTCTTCAGCGTGAAACCGAAGATTTTCAAGGAGCAGAACCTGGCCAGCCTCTAGCGCGTTCACCTTCGCCTGCACATCTTCTCCGACACAGTCATCGGCAAAAAACACGCGGTCGCTTTTGATCTCGGCCTTTCCGACGGCAACGCTTTGCCCGCCGATCCGTGCAGGTTCGTCCGCGCTGCCCGAAACGTGCTGCAGATCCGGAACCTGCCGCAAATATTCATACACAGGCCGCAAGCTATATTTTGCGGCGTCGTACGGCATGCCCTTTTCTTCGGCTTTCTTTTTGTCCTTGAGGGGCCGCCCGAGATGTGAGGCCAGAATGACGTTTGCGCCTTTATCTACTGCATATTTTATGGTGGGCAGCGCTCCGCGAATACGGGTATCGTCCTCGATCTTTCCGTCCTTGACCGGCACATTAAAATCGACGCGGATAAAAACGCGTTTGCCGTTGATGTCGACGTCCTTTATGGTCTTTTTGTTCATTGTTGCTACTTCAACCCGACCTGCGTTTTGGTCATCACCTTATCGTTTCTGAACGTGATAATGATCGTTTTATAATTCGAGGTTTCCCATTTATGGACCTCGAACGTAACGCCGCCGCCCGTCGAACTGCTCACCTGTGTTCCCTTTCCGCCAAGCAACGACTCGACATCCGATCGCGGCATATTCGTCTTTATCTGATTGTATTTATCAATCGTCAGATCACCGCTCGAGGTCGTCGAAGATTTGGCCGGCGTGCCCTGCGTTTGAGGTAAATAAGGGGTTGCGGCCGGGCTCGGTGGCGGAGCGTTTTCGCTCTTTTTTATGAGGTCGTTGATCTTGGGACATGAACATCCCAACACAGCCAGAAATAAAACCGTCAAAGCCAAATTTAACGAGTTTCTCATGTCACGCTCCCAAGATCTCGCTGTCATTTAATTAACCGATTGCTAATTAGATAATTAAATTGGCAGAATTTATTTTATAGCCCTTTATTCGCAATATATTTCACCAGATCTCGAACGCGGCACGAATATCCCCATTCGTTGTCGTACCACGACAGGACCTTAACTGCCGTACCGCCGATGACCTTTGTATTCTCGGCATCTACTATCGACGAATGTGGGTTTCCGCGAAAATCGATCGAAACCAGTGGCTCCTCCGAGAATGCCAGAATTCCGCGAAGCTCTTCGTTCGCCGCATCCTTTAACACGCGGTTAACTTCTTCTGCAGAGGTTTCCTTTTCGACGTTCATCACAACGTCAACAAGCGACACGTTCGGTGTCGGAACGCGGACCGATATGCCGTCAAATTTGCCTTTGAGTTCGGGAATGACGAGCGCGACGGCCTTTGCGGCGCCGGTCGAAGTCGGTATCATCGACATCGCGGCGGCGCGTGCACGGCGTAGGTCCTTGTGAGGCAGATCAAGCAGGTGCTGGTCGTTAGTATAGCTGTGGATGGTGTTCATCAACGCGTTCTTGATGCCGAATTTTTCGTGAATGACCTTTGCAACCGGCGCCAAACAATTGGTCGTGCAAGACGCGTTCGATATGACGTCATGCTTTGCCGGGTCGTACATCCACTCGTTTACGCCAAGAACAACAGTAATATCTTCGCCCTTTCCCGGAGCGGAAATTATGACTTTCTTGACCGGGCCACGCAGGTGCTTGGCGGCATCTTCGCGTTTTGTAAAACGGCCTGTCGATTCGATGACGATCTCGGCACCGACTTCTTCCCACGGTATCTGCGCCGGATCTTTTTCAGAGAACACGCGGAACTCGTCGGCCTCGACAAGTATGGAATTGTCCTTCGCCACGACCTTGTGATCAAGGTTTCCCAACACCGAATCGTACTTAAGCAAATGAGCAAGCGTTTTTGTGTCGGTCAGATCGTTTACCGCAACAAAATCGATATCCGCATCGCCAAGCGCTGAACGCATAATGTTGCGCCCGATCCGCCCAAAACCGTTTATGCCAACTTTAATAGCCATATAGTTAAAATTCCCTCCGGAAAGATCAGTGTATTAAAACCTTGACGATATCGTATTTCCGTACAAAGTTCAACGATGCGGTTTGTTGCGTATGAGTTACGGCCCCGGCAGTGAGGCTGCCTCCTCCAAAGAATCATTTGGAAATTAGTACATGAGCACGTACAAGACGGTTTTTCTGACAAATCAGACGGAAATGCTATAATTGATCTGTTTTGTGGGGCATTCTGCAAACGAAAAATTTTCGAAAATCACCAATTTTAAGGGGGCTTCGTATGAAACATAGATTTTTGATCGGTGCCGGCATCGTGTTGGCATTCTTGCTTTGCGTTTCGGTTGACAGCAGCTACGCACAAGGACGCGGTGGGGGCCGGCCGGCCGGAGCCGGTGGAGGACCGCCGTCAGGTATCGGTGGCGGACCGCCAGCGGGTGTTGGCGTAGATCGCGGTTTAGGCACTGCGTCGAGCCGCTCGAACGGCAGGTCGGACACGGGTCTCGGTGCTGCTTCGATGCGGTCGAATGGCCGTTCTGATACCGGCCTTGACCGTGCTCGGCTAGCGCGTGATAACGCCAACGCGATGAGCGATAATGACCTGAATCGATACCGTGGCCTATCGCGAAAGCTCGGAACGACTCCGGATCAAATGCGTGCCGCCTATCAGGCTGCATTGCTCGCAAATCCTGATCTTACATACGGCCAATTTGTCGCCGCGAATGTTATTGCCGATAACCTGAATGCCAGATTCCCGTCGATAACTGCGTCGGCGATCCTTGGCGGACTGGCGAACGGTGACAGCATAGGCCAAACGCTTCGCAGCCTCGGTCTTTCAAAGGACCAGGCAAAAGTCGCGCAAAGGACGGCCGATGACCAGATCAAGGCTACAAAACGCCGGAATGAAAACCATTAGGCGGTTTCGAAAAATATGACCCGTTCGCGGGTAGAATAAAACAGGTCGAGGCAAGAGCGTCGACCTGTTTCTGTGCTCGAAGGTCGCAAAGCGGGTCAAGAGTTGCTCTTCGTTCCGCACTCCGCATTCCGAGATCCGTATCGTGCCGGTCAAATACTTGAAACAATCACTTCCGCAGCGACGTAGTATGCGTTTGAGTTTTTAAGGCTTATATTTATTCGGCCAAACTTATCCGGAGCAATCCAAATAATGAAATTTTCGAGGCAATTTATAATATTACTGTTTTCTGTTTCTGCGTTTGCGGCGATGAATGTTTCGGCGCAGGACGCGCAGATCGCTGCAAACGCGACGCCTGCCGGGGTAAAGCGCGACGCTGAAACCACGGTTCCGTCGACCCCAAATTCTGCCGCTACTACGCCGTCGGTGACCGGCATTTCGCGTGTCGGTGTGCAGACGGCACAACCGCTTCCGCTTTCGCTGAACGACGCAATCCGCAAGGCTCTTGAGGGCAACAACGACATTGAGATCTCGCGCGACGATGTTCGTTTTCAGGAAACACAGCTTCGTTCGCTGGCGGGCATTTACGATCCTGTACTTCGCGTTCAGCCAAATTTTTCGAGGAGTCAGACGACCGGGAATGCGGCAACGAGAGACTTTCGCGTGAATTCCGACCTGACCGGATTTGTCCGTCCCGGCGGCGGCAATTACCAGGTATTTTTTAACAATTCACGCAGCGAAAATGCGTTCACGCAGGCACAACTTAGTTCGGGAAATATCACGGGAAGCAGCAGCACGAGTGCTATCTATTCCTCGGGCCTTGGCGTGACGTACGTCCAGCCGTTGTTCAGGAATTTTCGCATCGATACACGCCGTCAACAGATCAAGATCGCGCAAAAGCGTTTGAGCCAGACGGATGCCGATTTTCGCCGTCAGACGATCGAGATCATCGCAAATGTTCAAAAAACTTATTGGGACCTCGTATTTGCGCTTCGCGACCAGCAAAACCGCGTTGCGAACGTAAATCTCGCGCAGGAAAATCTGCGTCAGATCGAAGCCAAGATCGAGGCCGGCGCTGCTGCCCCGCTTGAAAAGGCCGAGGTCGCGACCGAGCTGGCCAATCGACAGTCCGACCTGTTGCTTGCAACACAGCAAGTTTCGATAACCGAGAATGCGCTCAAACAACTTGTCATCAAGGACCCGTCCGCCGCTGAGTGGACGCAAACCTATGTCCCTACTGACAAGCCGATGTTCAGCCTCGACGCCGTAAATCTGGACGATGCGATGAAGGACGCGATGGACAACCGCTTCGAGCTTCGCCGGCTGAAACTGCAAAAGGAGATCAATGACATCGATCTGAAATATTACAAAAATCAAATGGCTCCGCAGATCGATCTCAACACGACGTTCTCGCTCGACGGCCTATCACGCGCAGGCAATTTTGCAACCGGAACGACGTTCATTCCGACATTTACCGGTAACGACGCGATCTTGCTTCAAAACCTGAACACGCTTTTGCCGGCGGGTTCGCAGATCGCAAATCCTTTAATAGCGATTCCGCCGACGCCGTCGTTTTTCGTTGGCGGGTTTAACCGATCGCTTGCGAATATTTTCCGATCCGACGCCCCGAATTTTTCGATCGGCGTGACGTTCTCGTTCCCGATCAGAAATCGTACGGCAAAGGCGAACTACGCCGGCGCGAGAATTCAGGAGGAGCAGATCGCCGCTCAGACCCGTTCGCAGGAACAAACCGTGATCGCCGAGGTCCGAAATGCCGTGCAGGCCGTCGAAACTGCACGCCAGCGTGTGTTGACCGCACGAACCGCCCGTGAAAATGCCGAGATCCAACTCGAGGGAGAACGGAAGCTTTACGATGCGGGCCGCTCGACGACGTTCTTGCTGTTTCAACGTGAAAACTCACTGACGAACGCTCGAAACGCTGAAATAAGGGCCGAAACCGATTACAATAAGGCGATTGCCGACCTGCAGAAGGTGACCTCGACCACTTTCAGGATCAACAACATCGTTGTAGATTCACCGACGAATCAGCAGTAAATATTTTAATTGAGGAATGTACAGCCAATAACTTAAACCTTTACTTAAAGTGTCGGAGGGCCGACACTTTAAGTTTTGCGCGAACTCTGCCACAATCCTTCCTGTGAAGATCTCCGCTGTAATCATTGCATTTAATGAGGAAAAGCAGATCGCGGAGGCCATCGCCTCGGTCGAGTGGGCTGACGAGATAATTGTCGTCGATTCCGAAAGCATGGACCGTACCCGCGAGATCGCCGAGGGCCTTGGCGCAAAAGTGATCGTCAACAAATGGCCCGGCTTTGCCGCGCAAAAACAGCTTGGCACCGATGCCGCGCAAAACGACTGGATCTTTAGCCTCGACGCCGACGAGCGCGTTTCGGATAAACTACGGAGAGAAATTCAGGAGATCTGCGATCGAGCCGGCGGGCCCGACGCTGATGGATATCGAATTCCACGTCTTTCATTTTACATGGGCCGGGCGATCCGGCACTCGGGCTGGTATCCCGACTGGCAATTACGATTTTTTGACCGTCGAAAAGGCCGTTGGAAAAATGTTGAGGTTCACGAGTCCGTCGAAATGGCTCCGGATGCGGGAACGATGCGGTTAAAATCGGAGATCGAGCACTTCAGCATTGAGAACGCAGCCCATCATCACAAGATTCTGGGTGAGAGATACGCTCCGCTCGCGGCACGGCAAATGTACACCGACGGACGGCGTGCTTCCCCATTCAAGATAGCAATTTCCGGCCCCGCAGCATTTATTCGAGCATACATTTTAAAGCTCGGGTTCCTCGACGGTTTTCCCGGCTACTGCATCGCAAAATTTGCGGCGCATCACGCTTTTTTAAAATATACCCTGCTGTGGGAAATGCAGCACACGGTCGACAAAAATTAAACGAGCGGTACTGCCTACAACCAACGCAATTCCTGGTACATCATATTCTTTAAATGTAACGCCCGTTGGGTTATATTTGAGTATGGCCAAAATCATTGACTCAACAAAGCTTATCTTCGCCGCCGGGCTGATTTGCGCCGCCGCAATAGGTACGTTTGCCCAAAAAGGCATTGATACGCAAACTCAAAAAATAAAGGACGATACCAATAAAGCGACTTCGCGGCAAACGGACGCAAGCCGCTCATTTAATTGGGGAAAGGATAAGACAAAGGTCCGCGACCCGCTCGCGAACCCTTATAAACTTAACTCGCGCCGCGATATTCTGGTCAATAGTATTTTGGATGTGTTAAAGGACAAGAAGATCATTGTCGACGAAGCGGCATCGCGTCCAAACGACGGCCTGATCGTTACGCAGCCCTTTGTTTTTGCAAAGGGAGCGGTGATCTCCCGAAGCGAGCTTAGCCGATACGCTGAACTGCAGGATGAGGATACAGGATGGACGCGCGGGCAATATACGCTGACTATTGAGGTGCAGCCGATCGACGGAATTCAGAATAACGTGTCGGTCAACGCTAAGGTCGAAGGCCGTGCCGGCAATGGCCTCGTGTCCGAATGGCGGACGCTGCAGAGTTCCGGCCTGGCGGAGGATGAATTTTTGGCAAAGCTTGTCGAGGCGGTGACCGGCACCTCGCCCGACAAGCCGGTCGGAGATACCGACCAATAGACATCGAATATGTTTCGTAACTTCTTCATATTTCTTTTTCTGATCAGCTGCATTTTGTTTGGCGCGGCAGTGGCCGAAGCTCAGGCCGGAGCCGATGGCGGCCCGATTTTCGGCAACCAGCGTGACCGCGAGCCTGAACCGAAAAGCATTAAGGAAATGATGTTCAGGATGCAGTTGGACAAGGAGAAAAAGGATTACGACGAAATGCTCGAACGCGGCGAGCAAGCGCTGAATCTCTCAAAGGAAATCGAAAAATCCTACGACAAAACCGGAGCGCTGACAGAGAGTGACCGGGAAAAGCTAGGTGACATCGAAAAGCTGGTAAAGAAGATCCGGGGCGAGCTCGGTGGTGAAGGCGACGACAGGCCGGATTCGGATGCCGATAACCCAAAGGACGTCGTTACTGGGGTTAAATACCTTGCAAAGTCGACCGCCGATCTTGTTGATGAATTGAAAAAAACAACGCGACTTTCGATTTCCGCCGCCGCCATCGAAAGCTCAAATACAGTGCTCGGCGTCCTGCGATTTTTGCGTCTGAAAGACAAGTAATATTCGATTTCGTACCACCTTATGAAACAGCTTGTACGCGTGCTTCTGCCGGTCATTCTTTTGTCCGTCTTCACCGGTGTTTTGCGCGCGCAGGACGACGATATTATTAAGGTCGATTCCTCGATTGTCGTGCTTAATGCCGCGGTGCTCGACGCCGACGGGCATTCGGTAGATGGGCTGCGTCGAGATCAGTTTCACATATTTGAGGACGGCGCCGAGCAGCCGGTAACGCTGTTTCAAACCGAGGAAACGCCGTTTGCAGCGGTGATATTACTCGACACGTCGGGCAGCATGGAAACGCGGATCAGTCTTGCACGGTCGGCGGCGATCAAGTTTCTCGAAGGCCTGCGGCCGGGTGACAGCACCGCGATCTACACCTTTGATTCGAAACTAAATCAACTTCAGGATTTTTCAAACAGCAGCGATATTACCGAGCATATTTTCGACATCAAGGCGTACGGAATGACGGTTCTGAACGATGCGATCTACGAAGCTGCTGCGGTGCTGTCGAAGCGCCCGGAAAAGCGCAAAGCCATCATCGTCCTGTCAGACGGTGAAGATACCAGCAGCAAGCGTTCGGCAGACAGGGCTCTCAAAGCAGCGCTGGCGGTCGATGCAACTATCTACACTGTCGATATGTCGTCGATCGACGACGGCAACAAACGCCGGTCCCAAAACATCGGTGTGCTCAAGAATTTTGCGGAAAAAACCGGTGGAATATTTGTTCCGACAGGCGGCGGAAGCGTTATGCGGGACACGTTCAAACGGATCGTCGATGAGCTAAGCTCGCAATATACAATTGGGTATCAGCCCTCGAATACGAGAATGGACGGAAAATGGCGCTCACTCGAACTGCGTGTTTCCCGTCCAAATCTCACTATCAGAACCCGCAAGGGTTACAACGCTCCGAAAGCAAAATAACCATTGGCCGGTTCCTCGGATATCTGAACTGTTACTTTCGAATCTCCTGCCGTTAGTAGTTACTGCTGCCTAATCTTCGTCTTTGCCTTCGCTCAGCACAAATGTGAGAATTATCATCACGGTATATTCCGTGATCTTCCCGTTTTCGATCTTTACTTTTTGCTCTTTGACCCACGCGCCGCGGATGTTGTCGATGGTCTTTGCAGCGCGCTGGATACCTACACTCAACGCGTCCTCAAAGCTGGTCGGTGATGTAGATGTGATCTCGATATTTTTTGCAACTGACATAAATATAATTTCTCCTTTGTTCTATTAATGAACGGTTTTATTACGCGACCGGTCGGCGTGTCGCTCAAACGCCAGTTCGATCAATTCATCGATCACAGTTGTAAACGGCTTACCTGTTCCGGCCCACATTTTAGGAAAACCGGACGCATCCGTCAGGCCGGGGAGCGTGTTTATCTCGTTTACAAGCAAGGCGCCTGTATCATTTCGCAGGAAGAAATCTACCCGAGCGAGGCCCGATGCATCGATCGCCTTAAACGCCGTAACGGCCATTTGGCGAATGCGGGATGAAAGCTCGTCGGAAATTGGAGCCGGAACGACGAACTCATTATTACCCGTGCCGGCGTATTTTTCTGTGTAATCCAAAAATTTCTTTTCCTGATCGCGAATGATGTATTCGCCCGGCAGGCTCGCCTGTGGGTTGTCGTTCCCGATCACCGCGCATTCGATCTCTCGCATATCCAGGGCTTCCTCGATAATGATCTTACGGTCATAAATTGCGGCAAGATCGATCGCTTCCTTCAACGATCCGGAGTCGCTGGCTCGTGACACACCGACGGAGGAACCAAGATTGGCGGGTTTTGCGAAACACGGGTAGCCAAGCTTTTCTTCAACCTGTTGAATAACGGTTTCCGAATGGCGTTCCCACTCCCTACGCAGGAACCAGACGTATTTGCAGATCGGCAGCCCTGCGTCACGAAACAATGTTTTCATCACTGCCTTGTCCATTCCGCAAGCAGACGCGAGAACGCCGCAGCCTACGTACGGAATGTCCATCATTTCCAGCAAGCCCTGTATTGTTCCGTCTTCGCCGAACGTTCCATGCAGCACCGGAAATACAACATCAAGCCGCGATAATTTTTCGGAATTTTCTTTGGCGTCGAGCCGGGTTAATCCCTTGTACGCGGTATCGCCGAGCAGCGCGATCGGCCCGCCGTTTTCTGACACTCCGCCGGCCAAAACCGCTCTGCTGCTATCGGGTAATAAAGCAAGAGCGTCACTTTCATTCAGCCATCGCCCATCCTGCGTGATCGCGATCGGCACGACATCATATCTGTCCTTGTCGATCTGCTCTATCACCGTCCGGGCCGACCTGATCGATATTTCATGCTCACCCGATCGCCCGCCAAATACCACCCCAACACGTTTTTTCATAATTTTTAAAGGATCGTCTTGCCCAGAGCGGACAGTATCAATTCGCACGCAAGCTCGACCGTGATGTTGCTTTGATCGAGCATGGGGTTGACCTCGACGATCTCGAACGAACGCATGCCACCGTGTTCCGCTATAACCTCAAGGGCCAGATGAGCTTCGCGATAGGTTGCTCCGCCGCGAACTAGCGTTCCCGAACCTGGTGCAAAGCGCGGATCGATCATATCAACGTCAAACGTTACGGCGAAACCGGCTGACGCCCTAGACGCAATAGCTATGGCATCTTCGACACACGCAAGCATTCCGCGTTTATCGATATCGCTCATTGTGAAAAAATTATCACGAATGCCAAGGTCGCAGATCGCTCTTCTTTCTCCGGCATCAACATCGCGCGCGCCAACGTGCGCAAAATATTCGGGTCGAAGCTTGGGAGCAAATCCTTCCAGATTTACAAGCTCGGCGTTGCCGTGACCAAAAAGTGCCGCCAGCGGCATTCCGTGGATGTTTCCGGACGGTGATGATTCGGGTGTGTTTATGTCCGAATGAGCGTCGAACCAGATAAGGCCAACATCCTCGCCCTGATCGCGAAAGTGCGACGCGATCGCCGAAAAAGTGCCTATTGCGATTGAGTGATCCCCACCCAAAATGATCGGCTTTTCGCCGTTCGCGAGAATTCCTTTTAGCTTTTTTGAAATGTTCTGCACGGAGGCAATCATTTCCGGCAGGTATTTTGGGTTTTCTTCGGAATGAGCAATTCGGTCCGGCGTAACGATCGCGGCATCGCCATGGTCGGTTACTTCGTATCCGAGCTCGCGGATGTGTTCCGGAAGGTGACGGCCACGAATGCTGGACAGGCGCATCGCATTGACGCCCATTTCGCTGCCGATCTGTCCGGCACCGAAACCGAGCGGAACGCCCAGGATTCCTACTTTACTGCCGTTTCCCGGTTTTCGATCATTCATAAACTAACTGACGGCAATTTCTCCAAAACCTGTTCTGAAAAGCTCTTCGACGGCTTCGACAGCATCCAATTCATCTTCACCTGTTACTTTAATATTTAACTCCGTTCCCATTGATGCGGCAAGGGTTAGCACGCTCAATATCGATTTCGCATTTGCAAAAACGGCGTTGTCGCGCCGTTCGAGCATTATATTGCTATGAAAACTGTTGGCGAGCCGAACCAGTTGGGCCGCCGCTCTAGCGTGCAGGCCCAGCGGATTGATCACTTTGATCTCGCGTTCAAGCATCTTTTTTCAGTTTTTGAGGCTCAAGAAGAGCTCCGGTTCGATAGATGGATTGTTTCCCCTGCTCCTCAACTTCACGAGCGAGATCGGCAAGCGTGGTTTCGCGATTCTGGGATGCAAGCTTGATCACCATCGGCAGATTAACGCCCGTCACGATCTCGACCTCGTTCTCCTTAATAAACATAGCAGAAATATTGGTCGGTGTACCGCCGAACATATCGGTCAGCAGCAAGACGCCGTTTCCCTGAGACACGTCCTTGATGGCGCGGCTGATGCGTTCCCGTGACGCCTCGACATCGTCGTGCCAGCCGATGGATACCGCAGCAATGTGATCGAGACCGCCAACGACAGTCTCGGCCGCTGCCAGCAGTTCTGTAGCGATCTGGCCGTGCGAAACAATAACTCCTCCAACTTTGTTCATAACCTTCCTCGTCTTTAAGCGCTATTTTTGCATATCGCGGTGCTGCACTGAAACGTCAAGATCTTCACTTTTCAGCCTTTCAGCGATGCTGTTTGCGACCATGACCGAACGATGCCGGCCGCCGGTGCATCCGATGCCGATGGTCAGATATGACTTTCCCTCGTGTTTGTAAAACGGGAGAAGATATTTTAACAGGTCAACGAAACGGTCAATTGTTTCCTGGACTTCGTCGTATTTCTGTAGAAACTTAACGATCCTTTGATCGTCACCCGCGAGGTCCTTTAGATTCCGGTCGAAATACGGATTCGGCAAATGGCGAACGTCGAACATCAGATCAAGATCGCGCGGCGTACCATATTTATGACCGAAACTCACAACTTGAATTTTCAAGGGCGAAGCTTCAGATGAGCGACCAAATTTTTGGACGATCAGTCTGCGCAGCGTATGAACGGTCAGATCCGAAGTGTCTATTATCAAATCAGCGAGAGGCCTGATGTCCTTCATCGCCTTACGTTCGGCCCGTATCGACGCAAGCAGTCCTTTGCCGCGGTCGAACGGATGCGGGCGGCGTGTTTCTGAAAACCGCCGCTGTAGAGCCTCGTCAGACGCTTCAAAAAATACGACATAAGGCGCCAGTTTTCGGCGCTGCAATTTCTTAAGTTCGCTCGGAAACTCCGATAAGAAATGACGCTCACGGATGTTTATCACCAACGCGGCTTTTTCAATAGCGGCGACCTCTTCGTCATTGGGGACCAAAAGCCGCGCGAACGTCGAAAGCATCGTGAGCGGCAAATTATCAACGCAAAAGTAACTTAGGTCCTCAAACGCGTTCGTCGCCGAGCTCATCCCCGAACCGCTAAGGCCGGTTATGATCACAAAATTAGGATCATGTGTGCTTTGAGTTGCGTCTCGCGCCATTTTGTCTAGTTTGTCTGAACTTTTGCCGCGTGCGCCTCGAGCATTGACTTCACGCCGTCGGAGCCGCTGCGCTTTTGTAAAAACGATCGTACGGCCGTCTCGACCAGGACCGAAAGATTTCGTCCCGGACTTACCGGCAAAATGTGTTTTGGTACGTGAATATCGAACAATTCGGCTTCGAGCGGATCGATGCCGAGCCGGTCGATCTCGCCGGCAAGTTCCCATTTTCGCAGTTCGATGACAAGCTCGACCTCGATCCGTTCGCCAACCGAAGAAACTCCAAAAAGGTCACTAACGTTGACGATACCAATGCCGCGAATTTCCAGATGCTCACGAGTCAGATCCGGCGATTCCCCCTCTACCTGGGACCCGATCTTCTTTAGCAAAACCGAATCGTCCGACACCAACCGATGACCGCGCGTGATCAGATCGAGAGCGCATTCCGATTTGCCGATGCCGGAATCACCGATGAGCAAAACTCCGACGCCATACATTTCCAGCAATACACCATGTATAGTCATTTGCGGTGCGAGCTGTTCCTGCAAAAAGTCGGTTACAAGAGTTATCGCACGCGAACTCAGCAAAGGCGTCCGCAGCAGCGGCAGTCCGTTTTCTTCAGCTAACGCCCGAATGTCGTCAGGCGGCTCAAGACCTTTCGTAAACAGGATGCAGCAGATATTTTCGATATCGAGGGACCGAAGGGTGTCCTCTCTTTCACGTTTCGAAAGGTGCGTGAGATATGACATTTCACCGCCGCCCATTATTTGCACGCGGCCCGAATGAATATTTGTCGTTAATCCGGCTAGTGCGAGGCCGAGTTTCTGAATTCGGTCTGAGATGATAAATCGTTTTTCAAGGCCGTGGGCGCCAGCAGCGACCTCCACAGCGAGCTCCTCTGGAGCATTCGCTACAAATGCCGCTACCGGAATTTTCCTCAGGCCGTTTGCCGGGTCAGGCTGCATGCTGATCTATGGCTGGATCAATCCGTAATTGCCGTCCTTGCGTTTGTAAATAACCGAAAGTTTTTCGTTGGTGTCGTTTCGAAATACCAAAAATTGGTTTTCTTCGTCTTCGAGCCGCATTGCAGCTTCTTCTGCTCCCATTGGCTTGACTGCATATCGTCTGGCGTTTATTATCCGCGGGCCGGGCGGAGCGGGTCGTACCTCGGCACCTGCCGGTGTGATCGCACTTACTTTGGTCGCGCGGTGAGATTTGTCAATTACCTTGTTCTTTAGCCGCAAGGCTTGTTTTTCGATCTTGTCTATGGATTGTGAAAGCGATTGATACATATCCGATAAACTGGACTGCGCCGTAAGTACGTCATTCCTCCAATTTACGATGATCTCCGAACGGTGTCTGCCCTTTTCAACCTCAATAATTACGTGAGCCTTGGTTGCTTTGCCGTTAAAAAGGTGGTCAATTCTGCTGAAATGTTCCTCAACATGAGAACGCAAAGCCGGAGTCACATCAATGTGACGGCCTGTATATTCAAATTTCATAAAATTTCCCCTTCTAGGTCAACTAAATCAAAGAACAATGCCGAGCCTGCAATTCCACGTATTTTGCAGGTCCCATTAGATCTCAAACGACTGTTTTTCGTTCACGCGATCCCGAGATCTGCATCTGATCGCGATATTTTGCGACCGTTCGCCGAGAAAGTTTTACGCCTTCCTTACTCAATATTTTTGCGATCTGGTCGTCTGTCAATGGTTTCTTGGTATCCTCCTCCTCGATCATTTTTTTAATTTTCAGCTTAAGAATGCGGGTCGAAACTTCTTCGCCCTCTTCATTCATCATTCCCTCACTGAAAAATCTTCGAAGCTCAATAACTCCTTGAGGAGTGTGTGCGTATTTGCGGTTCACGACGCGGGAGATCGTCGAAAGGTGCATACCTATGTCCTCGGCGACGTCCTTGAGCATCATTGGTTTTATGTATTCCACGCCCTTGTCGAGAAACTCGCGCTGCCGCTCGATTATGCACTCGACGACACGATAGATCGTTTGGCGACGATGTTCGATATTTCTGAGCAGATCGACCGCCGAGCGAACTTTTTCCTTAATAAAATCCTTCGCCTCTTTTGACGTGTCGCTTTGATCCAGCAGTTGGTGATAGGTAGGGCTGATCCTTAATCTCGGGCTGCCATCGTCAACAAAATACACGACATAATCGCCCTCGACCTTTTCGATATAAACCTCCGGGGAGACATATACCGGGTCTTCAGCCGTATAGCGGCGGCCCGGATACGGATCAAGCACACGGATCTTATTGATCTCGTTATCCAATACATGAACGTCGATTCCGGTATCCTTCGAAAGATGCTGCAAGCGGTGCGGCTGAAGATCTTCGAGATGATCGCGGACAAGTCGTGCGGCAAGACTGTCGCCTTCGCCGTTGGCGATAAGTTGGACCAGAAGGCATTCCTTAACGTCACGGGCGCCGCATCCAACGGGTTCGAGGTTCATTACGGCCTGACGGGCTTCTTCGACGGTTTCGAGCGAGCAGCCGCACATTCCTCCGATTTCTTCAACGCTTACCGTGAGGCGTCCATCGGCATCAAGATTACCAATGATCCAGATTGCAGCCCGCTCGATATGCATATCAATCGCCAGCAGGTTGAGCTGCCATTCGAGATGCTCGCTCAAGGATTCCGCATGAGACAGAAATTGCTCAAAGCTCGGCGCGTCGTCCTTGTATTCGATCTCCTGCGTGCGATATCCGGGGTCGAGATAATCCTGAAACTCGCGACCGTAATCGATCTCTTCAAATGAATCGGACCGTTCGTGAGTTCCCTCCTCATCAAAATCCGTTTCGGCCACGGCGCCTTCCGCACCGTTCAACGATGGAGTTGTATCGGCTACAAACGATTCAGCGCCATTGTCGTATGCCGCACCAGTTTCAGTGTCGCTTTGCGCAGCCGCGCCGTTCTCATATTCTTCAGCTCCATTGGCGTTTTGATCAAGGATATTGTCGGAAATTTCCTGAACCTCGTCGCCAGGCTGCACTTCTTCCAAAATTGGGTTGGCGACAAGCTCCTGCTCGATCAATTCGCTCAACTCCAGCGAGGTCATCTGCAGCATCTCTATGCGCTGGCGCAACTGTGGCGTCAGGACCATTTTTTGCTGCAATGCTGTGGTGAGTCTTAAAGATGACATAGCGTAATCAGCGCGTTGCTGAATATTCTCGCGCGAATATTAACGTACCTCAATTATAACGATAGATGAGGAAAAAAGGAAAACGAAAGATTTCTTACAAAGTGAATCTTTCTCCAAGATAGAGGCGTCGCACATCGGCATCCTCGACCAGCATTCCGGGGTCTCCGCTGCGCAATATTTGGCCCTCGGCCATGATATACGCGCGGTCGGTGATGCCGAGGGTTTCGCGGACGTTATGGTCTGTAATGAGAATACCGATATCGCGGCGTTTTAGGTACAAAATTATCTCTCGGATATCATCGATCGCAAGCGGATCGATGCCGGCAAAAGGCTCATCAAGTAAGATAAATTGAGGCTCGGTAGCGAGGCACCGGGCAATCTCGACACGGCGGCGTTCTCCGCCCGAGAGAGCATCGCCTCGCGTTTTTCGAACGTGCGTAATGCCGAATTCGTCCAGTAATTCCTCGAGCCGCGCAAAGCGCGTTTCGCGAGTCATTTTCATTGTTTCGAGCACCGCGAGAATATTCTGTTCGGCGGTAAGCTTTCGAAAGATCGACGGTTCCTGGGGCAAATATCCCAGACCGAGGCGCGCACGTAAATACATGGGCAACGTAGTAACATCGTTGCCATTCAGAACGATGTTACCGTGCTCTGTGCGTTCGAGGCCCACCATCATATAAAACGTGGTTGTTTTACCCGCCCCGTTCGCACCGAGAAGGCCGACAACCTCGCCTTCGCGAACACTTAAAGTGACGTTATCGACCACACGGCGGCGTCCGTATGTTTTTTGGATCCCGTTCGCGGCCAAACAACGACCGGCCGCAGTGGCCGCACCATGACCATTACCGTTTTCTGATGCAAGATTGCCGTGAACGTTCGTCATTGCCCGCCTAGTTATTTTTTACCTTATAGACCGACCGAATTCGACCGGCAGTATTCTGTTTTGTTTTGCCTTCACCGACGACGCGATTTTCCCGAAGGTAAACCATTACCTCGCCACCTTGCGAGGACCCGTTCTCACTATCGTCTATCCTCGCAGGATTGCCTCTTAACAAAACGGTCTCGTCAGTCGCATCATATTGCGCGTAGTCGCCAACCGCCTTGCGATTAGGCTGTGTAATAACGACGTTGTTTTCGGCTATAGTTTGCGAAACCTCATTTTTCTCATTCAAATAAACGCTCGCGATTTCGGCAACGATCCTGTCGGCTCCCTGGCGAATATCAACGCCCTTTTCGTAGCGCAAAACGCGTTTGTCCCGGTCATAAAGCATCTTGCCTCCCGCAGCATAGACGGGCACAGTCGTTTCGGCTCCCTTTTCCTTACGTTTAACGTCGTAAAGCAAGCTTTGCACGTTGCCGTCAGCGTAAAACTGACCTTTGTTCTGATCGATCAAAAAGCGGTCGGCGCGAACGTAATTCTTTTCCTGCCAGCCACGTGCGTTACCCAAAAAGGTGCCCGTTTGAGCGCGGTGATCGAATTCGGCTGTTTCCGCCGTGACAAATACGGGTTTGCTTCCGTCGCTGAACGGTGTTGCTCCGCCGCTCTGTTTCTGGCTGTAGTAGGTCGTACTAACGTCGCCACGTAAAAACGATTTTTGGTTCTGGGTGTCCCAGTCGATCTCACGCGCCTTTGCACGCGCCCGCGAATCCCACGCTGTGGGTTCGCCGCCGCGCATCCTGACCATTTTCTCAGATGGAGAAAAGGATATAGACGAAGAGATAGCGTTACGGTCAGCTTCGTTAAATTTAGCGTTGCCGGTTGCTTCGAGACGGTCGATATCTTTCGTTTGTTCCTGAAAATATGCTTGCAGTTTATCAGCTAAAAGCGTCTGCACCTCGCGTCTGCCGGTCTGCTCCGTTGGTGTTCGCACAGTTTTTGTTTTCGCCGTTCCGGAACAGTATCTGACGTTATTTCCGTTCGGAAAAAAGTCACAGTCGAACCGCGGCGCGTTCACCACCGTTTGATAGTTATCCGGCGAAGCGTGCAAAGGCAAAATCGATAATTCAGCATCGCCGACAGCTTCTGCCTTTTGCAAATCCCTTCCATTCTGATCAAAAAATGTTCGAACGCTGTCAGCCGTCAAAGTCTTATTGGACGCATTCGGTCCTGAATCCGGCGAATCGAGCTTGATCGTAGTGCGCCCTTGCGTGTCCATTTGTTCGAGTATCCCTTCACCGCGAAATTTGACGCGAATCGCATTGGCGGCGGATAGGCTTACTTTTGAGTGCTCGCCCGGCTGTGCCGGAGTAAGGCCTGCATTACTACCACCAACAGCATTTGCTAATAACAGCTGCTGGTTTTCGCCAAACGTCGCATTCAATTCGGGTGAAGCAATATCGACCATTCGTTGATCTGTAGTTTGCTTCAGATAAGCGTTTCCGCGAGCGGTCGCATTCTTGAGCTTTTTGTTCGGAAAAAGCTGCGCGGCCAAGCTGTCACCACGAATGAGATCATTTCCTTGCGAAATTTCAGCGTTTCCGGTCAAATGTACCGCGCCTCCGGTTTGTTCGTAAACCGCCTCAGTAGCCCTGATGTCCGTCGGATGCTCGTCCTGAATGGTTACGATATGTGCTCCATTTTTGAGCGAGAATCGGTCGGCGTCCTTTTCATACATTGCATAACCGGTATCGATATTTGTAGGTTTCCCATCACCTTCGCGGCTAGCGATTTTTACGTTGTCGAACAGCTCCAATTTGGTCAGCGTTGGTTGCTCACCGTCTGTCTTAACAAAATTAGCGGACGCGCGATCGGACTGAACGTCAATGACCCTCGAAGCGTTGTTCGTTCCGTTAGCGATCAGATTAACCGTGACACCGTGCTGCATATCGAGTCGCTCATTAGCCTGATCGAGAGCGGCGTATCCGGCGTTGATCGTTGCTTCGCGAACATTTGATTTTTCAAGTTCAGGCGAAGCGAATGTCTCGATCCGAACGTCCTTTAACAACTCGATGCGTTTATCGGCAACCTTTACAAGAGCTCCTGAGGATGTGCCTCGAACGTTGTTTCGCTCAAACTGTACATTTTGATCGGCCTCGGCGGTTTCGTTCGATTTTGTATAGGTTATCCTCGGAGTGTTGACCACGAGGGCGTCTCGAGTTTCGATGTGAACGTTTCCGGCAAGATATGCCGTAAAATTCTTGTTCTCTTCCGGGACGTAAAGCGCCTTTTCGGCGGTCATTTTGTCGGAATTAGTGCCGGTCGCGTCGTAGATCTGCAGATAAACGTTCTCCATTTCCTGGTGATTGTCTGAAAATGTGGTTGCTTTATCTGCCTTGATGTAATATTTCGGAATATCGCCGTCGGTTTCGAGACGTTCATAACCGTTTACCTGCGCCACGACGTCCTGAGAAAGCTGGGTGTGCTCGCTCTTGAGATGAAACGGAGTCTTGTTTCTTTCACGATAAAAACCGATAACAACCGCCAAAATCGTCAGTACTAGCGCGCCGACAGCCGCAATGCGAAAATATTGCGGTAATCTTGCACGTAAAAGCAGGCCTTTTATGTTATGAGTCTTTTGCTCGGGCACCAGCTTAATTATCCGTTTTAAGGTCCTCTACGACAAGCTGAAGCCTGGTATTTCCCTGCCAGGTATTGGCTTCGGCGACGTAAGCTAATTCGATGCGTGAGTTAGGCTTGAGAGTTTGCCCTATTGAGCGTTCGACGCCATCCCACCAAACAGCTTCAAAAGGTTTACCGTCGGCGTCCGCGAGACGAAATTTTAGATGCTTCTCCTTCATTACGAACGGTTCGCCGCAGAGATAAAGGCCGCGGGTGACCAATATCGGCTTCGGATTTCCCGCGCCGAATGGTTCAAATCGGCTCAGATCATCAACTAACTTAAGATCGAGCGTTTTACTAGAGACGAGCGCGTCGATCTTTAGCTCCGGCGTAAGATCATCCTCACTAAGATGCGCGGCACCGTGCACGTTTAGCCGTTCCCGCAAAGCCGGAATATTGTCGGCCTTAATCTTCATGCCGGCAGCTGCAGCGTGCCCGCCAAATTGCTCGAATAATTCAGGACAGCTTTCCAACGCGTTAAGCAGATGATAATTTGCCACGCTGCGGGCGCTCCCGTGAGCGTAGCCGTTTTCAATAGAGAAAACGATCGTTGGACGGTAAAGCCGTTCGGCGATCTTCGATGCGGCGAGGCCGATAACGCCGCGGTGCCAGCCCTCGCCCGCGACGACGACGAAATTCTGATCACTGCACTCAGTTGCCTGCAGCAATGCGAGTTCTGTGATCTGTTTTTGAACGGTTTGCCGTTCACGGTTGCGGCTGTCAAGCAGTTCGGCCAGGTGGCGAGCTTTACCAAAATCCTGCGCTTCGAAAAGCTCTACGACGTGACGCGCAACATCCATTCGGCCCGCGGCATTTATGCGAGGTGCGATGCGGAAACCTATGTGATAACTTGTCATCTCGGACCTACATTCAGAAACTTCCATTAACGCTTTGAGGCCGAGATTTTTGGTGCTGGAGAGATCTTTAAGGCCGAGCGAAACTATCGCGCGGTTTTCGCCCGTTAGCTGCATTATGTCGGCGATGGTGCCGATGGCAGCGATCTTTAGAAAGCTGGGAACATGGTGTTCCTTACCGTTTTCCCGAAGTAATACATGCGCCAGCTTAAAGGCAACACCGACACCGGCCAGATGTTTATCAGGATATTCACAGCCTGGCTGGTTGGGATTGACCACAGCAAACGCTGGCGGGTTTCCGTGAACCTCATCCGATAAATGATGATCGGTGACAATTACATCCAACCCGTTCTCTTTCGCCCATTCCAGCGGTTCAAAGCTGCGAATGCCGCAATCGACGCTGATTGCGAGGGTGAAGCCGTCGGCCTTTGCCTTTTCGAGCGCCGGAATGTTTATGCCATATCCTTCGGTAAAACGGTTTGGAACATGGAAACCTGTTTCGGCGCCCAACATTTTTAGAGCAGCCCGCAGCAGAACGGTTCCCGTCGTTCCGTCAACATCATAATCTCCCCAGATCAGAATTTTTTCACCGTCGGCGACCGCTTTCATTATGCGGTCCGCAGCCGAACGCATTCCTTTTAATAAAAGCGGGTCGTGGAGCTGGTCATAGGAAGGATTGAGAAATCTATGAGCAGATTCCTCGGTGTCGTAGCCACGCGCAACAAGGAGTGCCGCGACCAGAGGCGAAACATTGATCTTCAGGGCAAAGTCGTCGATCTGCTGGCGGTCGTGTTTGCGAAGAACCCAGCGTTTTTGCATGCTCAAATTATTCTATCAAACCGTTAACCGATCGCCACATTCGGGCTGATAACCCCAAACCAAAGAAGCGAGATTATCACAAGCCCGAGAATGATGCGGTAAATGATAAATATCGCGGTTGAGTTTCGTTTAAGGAATGCGAGGAGAAACCATATAGATGCATAGCCGAAAACAGCCGAGACGATAACGCCCACGAGCAGGGGCTGAAAGCTGTCCGGAGGCAGAATGCCCCAAGCCTGTTTAAGCTCAAGCAGACCACTCGCCAGAACAGCAGGTATCGACAGAAGGAAAGAGAACCGAGCTGCCGTTTCACGTTTTTCACCGGCCAACAATCCGCCCATGATAGTCGATCCGGAACGGCTCGCGCCGGGCATTAAGGCAAGGACCTGGCAAAATCCCTGCACCAGAGCGTCGAAAATACCAAGGTGTTGAATATCTTTGCGCTGCTTTCCGACGATCTCGGCAAAGGTCAGAAGAACGGCGACGATGATCAGCATCATCGCGATTATCCATAGATTCTTGGTCTCCGGCCCTTCGATATATTTTTTTAGGACCAGACCGACGGTTCCGATCGGTATTGACCCGATTATAACAAGCCAGCCAAGCCAAGCCTCATGCGATAGCCATAACGGGCGAACACCCTGGGTCCCGGAATAGCGCCGCGTGCGGTCACGGCGTATCAACGCCCAGTGATCGCGCAGGAACGCCGTTGAAATATTCCATATATCGAACGCAAAATAGATAAGCACGGCAGCGAGCGTGCCAAGTTGAACAACGGCTATGGTCGCCGTGATCTGCTCAGGACTGCCGCCATAGATACCTGTCAAACGGCTCGCAAAAACCAGATGAGCGGTAGAGCTGACAGGTATAAACTCGGTAAGGCCCTGAACGATGCCCAGAATAATTGCCTGTAAAAAAGTCATAGAAGATGTTATTTAGACGACGCGATTTGTGCAGAAATACTTTATTTCTTGTAACCGTTTTGCGCGATTTCGTCAAAGGCACAGAAATTGCGCGTTAAATAGAGCGGAGGTAAACGAAATGATCAGAAAACTTAAATCAGGCGAATACAGACTCTATTCACGAAAAAAGGACCCGAAGACCGGAAAAAGACGAAATCTTGGCACTTTCAAAACACGCGGAGCAGCCGAGAAACACGAACGCGAGGTTCAGTATTTTAAGGGACACTAAACGCTACTCGCGATATCTCGCACGGCCCGCAATGCGATCATAGAGCCATGCGGGGAATATTTTGCCGGCGCGGACGAGCGAGGCAAGCTGCCATGGGAACGAAGCGAACTTTTTCTTTCGCTCGATCGCGTTTAGAAAAAGCGGGATCGCGTCGTCAAGCTCCATCAGGTAAGGCATACGATGCGTGCGGCCGGCGGTCAGCGGTGTCTTTATAAATCCCGGTTGAATAATAGTGACCGCGATCCCTTGATCCTGAACGTCGAGCCTGACGCTTTC
>DATJGV010000009.1:0-4349 GCA_035494575.1 Pyrinomonadaceae bacterium
TTAAGAATTCTGGAATAGAGTCCTTTGGTCATCTGCGTTTAATTTTTTTATGAAACTTACATTTCTCGGTACGGGCACATCGACGGGTGTTCCGTCTATCGCCTGCGACTGCGAGACATGTCTGTCTTCCGACCCGCGCGATAAGCGGCTCCGCGTTTCGATCCTTATCGAGCACCGTGACAAAAAGATCCTCGTCGATACATCATCCGATTTTCGGCAGCAGGCGCTGCGGGCAAATATTCGCCACCTTGATGCGGTTTTGATAACGCATTGTCACGTCGATCACGTTTTTGGGCTTGACGATATACGACCGCTCAATTTTAGATACGGCGCAATGGGCGTTTACGCAAATGAGATCGCGTGGCGCGATCTTCGCCGCATTTTCGAATACATCTTTAACCCGACGCATTTCGGCGGTGGGCTGCCGCAGCTTATCCCGCACACGGTCCAGCACAACGCTCCGTTTTGCGTTGGCGAGGACCTCGAAATAACACCGCTCGAAGTCATCCACGGCAAACTGCCCGTTGTTGCATATCGTTTTAACGATTTTGCGTACGCGACGGACCTGAAAACGATACCGCCGGAGACGATGGACAACTTACGCGATCTCGACGTTTTGGTTCTGGACTGCGTCCGCATTAAACCTCATTCGACGCACCTATGCCTCGAAGAAGCTCTTGCGATAATCGAAGACCTGAAACCAAACCGCGCATTTCTAACCCATCTGAACCACGATATTTTGTACGAACGCGACTCGCACCTACTGCCGGGTAATGTAAGGTTTGCCTATGATGGCTTGGTTGTGGATTAAGGCCGAGTCTCCGTGGCGATTTGAAGGACCTTTCGTTACTATTCGCCGACATTGTTATGCACCTTTGTTTTCGCCAAGCAACTCTCGAAGATCTTCCTGACATCGTCCGCATGCTTGCCGATGATTTTCTTGGGCAGCGGCGTGAGCGAAACGAAGACCCTTTGCCTGAAACCTACATTAAAGCCTTTCGCGAGATCGATGCCGACCCGAATAATGAGCTAATCGTAGCAATCATGTCAGCACCACCTGCGGTAGCGGGTGGTTCACCGCCACAAATGAGCAACCAATTGCCAAGAACCAAGAACCCAAAAATCGAATTGGTAGTGGGCACCCTTCAACTCACTTACACCCCATCGATCAGCTTTCAGGGCGGCAGCCGTTGCACGGTCGAATCGGTCCGTGTTGATGAAAAATATCGCGGACATGGTATCGGTCGCGAGATGATGCTTTGGGCGATCGAAAGGGCAAAAGAAAAAGGCTGCATCTCGATGCAGCTTACAACTGATGCCGAGCGCGCGGACGCTCACCGATTTTACGAAAATTTAGGCTTTACGGCGTCACACATCGGAATGAAACTCAAGCTTAAATAACTGCGTTTTCAGACGTTACGGAAATGTTAAGCGTTATTTAATGCTAAACATTACCTGACGCGCGCTAAATATTGCAGGAATAGATACTTACCAAATACTTTTAAAACCACAAGATTTTGTGTTGACAAACCCTTTGTACTACAATATAGTCTATATCCACTGAAGGAACGATTTTTGATTTTTTAGTTTTGTTCGATAAAAAGTCCGGCATATGCCGAGCCTGCCCCGAAGCGGTAATGGGGAACGAAAACTGTTTTGCGTAGCCGATGTTCTCGGCCACATCCAGTCTGTAGGAATCGCCTCGAGCCGAGGCCCGTTTATAATCCACATTCATCAAGGGGTGCGACTGTAACGCTTTACAAGGAAAGTATTCGGCGCGATTTGTCGTCTTTAATTGCCGAAATCTTTCTGTAGATGTTCCGTCGCTAAAATTCGGAAATTTTTCAAGGGGGAATAAAAAACATGGACAATTTTATAGGACACAGCCCGACCGGAACCGCCCGCCAAACCGAAGAAACGACCCAAACAACGATGCGCGTCCGCAAGCGTAACGGCTCGTTCGAACCGGTCGATATAAACAAGATCGTCCGTGCCATCTCGCGCTGCTGTTACAACCTGCAAAGCGTCGATACGCTGCGCATTGCGACAAAAACCATCAGCGGACTCTACGACGGCGCAACGACGAAAGAACTCGATAAGCTCTCGATACAGACTGCTGCGAGCTTGATCTTTGAGGAGCCGGAGTATTCGCGGCTCGGCGCGCGGCTGTTAAACCAATACATCGAAAAAGAGGTCCGCAATCAGGAGATACATTCGTTTTCGCAGTCGATCGCGTTCGGCGTGAAAGAAGGCCTTATCGCACCGCGTGTCATCAATTTTGTCTCGGAAAACAGCCGCAAACTCAACGACGCCATCGACCATACGCGTAACGACCTGTTCGAATTTTTTGGCCTTCGCACTTTGTACGATCGCTATCTGTTGAAAAACCGGACGACGCGCGATGTGATAGAGTCGCCGCAGTTTTTCTGGATGCGTGTCGCGTGCGGCCTTGCTGAAACTCCGGCTGAGGCCATTGAGCTTTATCAGCTTTTCTCATCGCTCGAATATGTCCCGAGCACGCCGACTCTCTTTAATTCCGGCACAAAACACGAACAGCTTTCGTCGTGTTTTCTTTTGGATTCGCCGCAGGACAGCCTCGAAAGCATCTACAGTAAGTATTCCGATGTCGCAATGCTCTCAAAGTTTTCGGGCGGCATCGGGATCGCCTACCATCGCGTGCGTTCGCAAGGGTCGCTCATTCGTGGCACAAACGGACATTCGAATGGCATTGTTCCCTGGCTTAAGACGCTTGATTCGTCCGTAGCGGCGGTAAATCAGGGCGGAAAGCGCAAAGGCGCGTGCTGCGTGTATTTAGAATCGTGGCATGCCGACATCGAAGATTTTCTCGAGCTTCGCGACAACACGGGCGACGAAGCGCGCCGCACGTACAACCTGAACATCGCAAACTGGATATCTGACCTGTTTATGAGGCGCGTTCAGGAAGATGGCGTATGGTCGCTGTTCGATCCAAAGCTTGTGCCGCATTTTCCCGATCTCTACGGCGAAGAATTTGAAACCGCGTACATCGCCGCCGAAGAAAACGAGCAATTCGTTCGCCAGGTAAAAGCCCGCGACCTTTACGCCCGTATGATGCGTACGCTCGCGCAGACGGGCAACGGCTGGATGACGTTCAAGGACGCAAGCAACCGCAAATCGAACCAAACGGCAAAGCCCGAGAACGTCGTACATCTTTCGAACCTCTGCACAGAGATCATCGAGGTCACCTCGACGGGTGAAACTGCTGTTTGTAATCTAGGCTCGATCAACGTCGCCCGTTACGTAAAAGACGGCGCGGTCGATTATGAAAAGCTTGCGCGGAACGTTCGCCTTGCGGTTCGCCAGCTCGACCGAGTTATCGATCTAAACTATTACGCCATTCCGAGCACCCGCGAATCGAACAGCCGCTGGCGCAATATCGGTCTCGGCTTGATGGGTTTGCAGGATGTTTTCTTTCAGCTGCGGCTCGCGTTCGACTCCGACGAGGCTCGCAAGATCTCTGCCAAAATCCAGGAAGAGATCTATTTCGCTGCGTTGGACGCTTCGTGCGAACTCGCCGCAACAAAAGGCGCTCACCCCGCGTTCGCCGACACGCGCGCGGCAAACGGCGAATTTCAGTTCGATTTTTGGGGCATCACCCCGGACGATCAGGAACGCTGGAACGCATTGCGCAATAGGGTGAAACAACACGGCCTACGCAACAGCCTAATGATCGCTATTGCTCCAACGGCGACGATCGCGTCAATTGCCGGCTGCTATGAATGCATCGAGCCGCAGGTGTCGAACCTTTTCAAACGCGAAACTCTGTCGGGCGATTTCGTGCAGGTGAACAAGTATCTAGTTAAGGAACTCAAAGCCGCCGGGCTGTGGACCGATGAGATCCGCAGCAAGATCAAACTTGCCGAAGGATCGGTCCAAAACATCGACGAATTTTCCGCCGAGCTGAAAGAGATTTATCGAACGGCGTGGGAAATACCGATGCGGGTCCTTATCGACATGGCCGCCGACCGCGGAGCATTCATCGACCAAAGCGCGTCTTTAAATTTGTTTATGGAGAGCCCGAATATCGGCAAGCTTTCGTCGATGTATATGTACGCATGGCAGAAGGGTTTGAAGACGACCTATTACCTGCGCTCGCGGCCCGCAACCAAGATCGCGCAGGTATCAGCCGCCGAAAATACCGCCGCTGACGTAAAGGCTTATTCCGATGGAGAAGCCCTCGTGTGCTCGCTCGAAAATCCGGAAGCTTGTGAGGCTTGTCAGTAAGTTAGGAAAGAAAAGTAGTGCTGTCATTTGAGGAATTAGCTCAGAATCTACAAGAAGAATTGGCGATAGTCGATTTGCTAAGTGTC
>DATJGV010000010.1:0-5695 GCA_035494575.1 Pyrinomonadaceae bacterium
ACCTCCAAGCCGCGTCCGAACTACACGGATGAAGCCAGAACCAATAATGTTCAGGGTACTGTAAGGCTTCGCGTAACGTTCCTTGCTTCCGGCCAGATCGGCTCGGTATCGCCGGTCACAACATTGCCGCACGGTTTGACCGAACAGGCGATCGCCGCAGCGAGAAACATAAGGTTTGAGCCGATGAAGGTCAACGGCGTTCCGCAGAACGTGACGAAACAAGTCGAATACACCTTCTCGATCTACTAGACCTGAAAAAAAGCATGAAAAAAGAGGCTGTCTTATCGGACAGCCTCTTTTTTCATTAGTAAGCAGAGAACTAAACCCCACCCGCTGCCGCAGGCGGTACCGACTATATAGCCATCAGATCGAATCGCCGCCCCGTTTAGAATTCTCATCCATCTCGTACCGGTTACGGTCGCGTTTTTCGATCTTTTCCAGAATGTCGAGCGGTTCGTTATCCTCGTAATCGATACCCATCGCGTGTGCGTTCTCTTCGACATCCGACTGATCGGGAGTCGGGTTGTGGCCAAACACCGCCTCGGCTCCCGAATCATCTACATCTTCCCAGTCGGCGTCGATGTCGCCGCCCGAATCCGCGGGTGATGACGCGTTGTTTTCCGCCAGCCGTTCAAGAAGCTCGTTCGGGTCCTGCGGAGCGCGCTCGATCTCCTCGTCCATAAATTCCTTGATCTCTTCGTCGGGAGGCTGTTCGTTCTCGTAAAATTCCAAGTCCTTTCCGTTCATCGCGCGTCCTCCTGTCCTTTGGTGTATAGAAAGAATAACACACCAAGCCGCGCTGATTAAATAAAAACGACCGACTGTGACGATGGGATCTCAAAACGCTTACGGCAGCGAATGTTCCGGCACATCAACACATCGTCCACCCGAACCATATAATCGCGCGATTTTTCGTAACGCGACCGATCATGTTCATTGAGATGACGCGGTGCCTGCTTTTTCTTCGTTCGTTTGACCCATCGGACCTCGTACTCGTTCCGCTCACGGCAGTACGGACACGAATAACTCGCCTTTTTTGTTTCCTGCCGCTCGTCAAAAATATCGCGTTCGTTCAACATCGATATAATTGTAGCGTATCAGCAAGGTTTAGTTAATTGCTGCATCCTTGTTAGAGGCTGTCCGCCGTTCAATTATTTAATTCGTAAGTATTGATCAGTTAATTAAACAGCGGAAACGGCGTTAAGCCTTCAACTTGCGGAGCATATCAAAGCTGAATATGCCTGTGTCGTGTCCGTCCGAGAAATGAAAGTTCAGGGCGTAACGGCCGACGATCGAGGTTGAGGAAATGGACAGGTCTTCGGGGATGTTTTCGTCCTTGAGCATCTTTTTTCCCGTCCATTCGTTGACGCAGCTTGCACAGGGGCAGTTGCGTCTTAGTTCGACCGCGTCGTAATGGGTTTCAGTGTCGTCCGACCACTTGATGCTCAATTTGCTGTCGCTTTCTTCAATTATCTGTATCGGTTCGATCATCCGGATGCAAAGGCCCTGCACGTTAGTGCGGGCGAACTATTCAACCTATACGTCCGCCCTCGCTGACGCGCGGGCTTTCGCAAATTAGTTGATAGTGGCGGTATCAATATCCTCGGCGGTTATGTCGTAATGCGATGCGTGGTAAACCGGCTGGCCTTCTTTCAGTACGATTGCCTGCGGCGATTCGTGACGGATGCCGGTACGTTCGGCCAGCAGATTTGAGACGTTTCGAGCGTCCTGAACGACGATCAGATTTACTTCGCCGCTGATCTGAGAAACTTCGTTAAAGACGCCGCGGCTGATGCCGCAGCTGTTGCTGTGCTTGAACAGGATCACGGGTTTTGCGTGAGACGCCAGAAAAAGCGATTCGAGGCGTTCCTCAGAATCGAGCGTGATGAAATTTGCCATTAACTAATATCCTTGATACGAAGCCGTTCGCGGAAACACCCTGCGATACGCTACTACATTCCCCGCGACCAGCACGGGTATTACAAAATAAATACCTATACAAATTGCCAGTTCGCCGAGCAGCATAAGCCCGAAATTAACAAGTATCAAACCAACGACACCGCCCATGTTTTTTAACACTGCCCGGGCACTTGTCGTTATCGCCTTGATCACCCCCAGGTTCCGGTCAACCATCAGCGGAAACGAGAACATCAGCAGCGTGTGAAAGCACACCATCAAGACAATAAAGACGAGATCGACAGCCGCCGCTCCGACAAGAAGTCCGACAAGTTCGTCCTGGCTGAGGTTCTGGCCCATGACCGCTGCCATTATGACCGGAACATAAATTATGCCATATACGATGATCGACGGCACAATGAAGAACAGCATTAAAAAGAACCCGGGAAGCCACCAGCCAAAGCCTTTCCACAGGTCGTCGAACGAGATGGGATCGCCGTCGATCTTTCGCAGATAAAGATAGAACAGACCGCACGCCATCGCTCCCATAAGAATATAGAGAGAGAATGCGCCGATCAGCGCTGCGACGAAGGTGGCTGCAAAGAGTATCCAGTAATCGCTCTTGATTAGCTCAAAGCCTTCTTTGACGCATTCGACGGGTTTGATAACGCCTGTTCGGAATTCGTTTTGCGACATAGTTTTAATGCGAAAGCCCGAGCGTAGGCAGGGGCGAAATGGACGCGTTAAATGGTTCGCCCGCACTCGTGTGCAGGGCTTTTGCATCGGTTCAGCCGCCCGCTATTGCAGGTGGTACCGACTGGTAGATTTTCTCAATATAATCCGACACCATCCTGTCGCTCGAAAACGCCGGGGTCAGAGTAGCGATGGCGTTCTTCATTCGGCGGATCCATTCGTCGGGCAAGCCGTTTTCGCCTTTATTATAAAACGCCGGAATGACCGATTCTTCCAATGTTCGGTAGAGCGATTCGGCGTCCTCCTGGTCGGTCGCCTCCTCGATGCCCTCGGTGTCAAAAGCTCCGATCTCAAAACCGTTCGTGCCGTTGTAACCCTCGATCCACCATCCGTCGAGGATCGAAAAATTCAGCACGCCGTTCATCCCTGCCTTCTGGCCGCTTGTGCCGCTTGCTTCGAGCGGACGACGCGGAACATTCATCCAGACATCCACACCCTGAACTAGATAGCGTGCGACCTCTTGATCGTAATCTTCGATAAAAACCGCACGGTTTTGCCAGTTAGAATCGTGGTTGATGCTCATCAGTTCCTGCAAGATCTGTTTTGCGGTACGGTCCTGAGGGTGGGCCTTTCCGGCAAAGACGAACTGCACGGGACGTTCGGTGTCATCGACCATTTTGAGCAGTCGGTCCAGATCCGTCAGCAGCAGATTCCACCGTTTATAGGCAGCCACACGGCGTGCAAACCCAACGGTCAGCACATCGGGCGAGAAAAGCTTCTGCGTGTCCTCGCGTTCGTTGATCGTATCTCGAAGCCCGGATTCCTTACAGCTTGTTCTTTCACGAATAAAGGCGATAAGAAGTTGTTTCAGCGTTCGGTGGGACGACCAAATGTCGGGGTCGGGAATTGCGTTCACAGCTTCGCTCCACGCTTTCGCGTCGTGCAAGATGGTTTTCCAATTTTCACCGATCTGCCGTTCGAACAGATGTTGAAACACGGGTGCGACCCATGTCGGAGGGTGAACTCCGTTCGTGATGTGCGTGATCGGAACCTTGTCGGACGTCGTGCCCTCGGGAAACATCTTGAGCCATAGTTCGCGTGAGACCTCACCGTGTTTTTGACTGACGCCGTTTGCCGAACGGCACATGCGGATCGCCAGCGGCGTCATTCCAAACCACTCGGCGTCGTCATTCGGAATAGCTCTGCCGAGGTTTAAAAATTCCTCTCGTGAGATCTTTAGCGAATCGATATAGCCGGAGCTGAAACACGCCTGCAGCGTTTCCGGATTGAACACGTCATTACCGGCGGCAACCGGCGTGTGCGTCGTAAACACACATTTTTCACGCACCGATCTCACCGCATCGTCGAACGACGCATCGGGATTTGCCGACAAAAATTCATTTGCAAGTTCGAGCGTAAGAAACGCAGAGTGACCTTCGTTCAGATGATAGACCGACGGCTCGATGCCGAGACGCCGCAGCAAACGCACACCACCGATGCCGAGCACCTTTTCCTGAACGATACGCGTTTCGGTGTCACCTCCGTAAAGGTGTCCGGTTATCATCCGGTCGATCTCGGAGTTTTGCGGAACGTTCGTATCAAGCAGGTAAAGCGAAATGCGTCCGACCTGTGCCAGCCACGCCTGAGCAAAAACCTCGCGTCCGCGAATGTGAACCGAAACAAAAACACGCTCGCCCGTTTCGTCAACGACCGGTTTTACCGCGAGCTCCGATTCGAAAACGTCGTTGTACTTTTCCTCCTGCCAGCCGTCATGAGCGATCCGCTGGCGAAAATATCCGTAACGATATAACAATCCGACAGCTGTTAACGGAACGTTAAGATCGCTGCATGATTTGAGATGGTCGCCTGCGAGAATGCCGAGGCCGCCCGAATAGTTCGGCAGGGAATTGTGCACGCCGTATTCGGCACAGAAATAAGCAACGGGCCGTTCGGCGGAAACGGTGCCGAACGTTTTCGGAGCCTCAGATACGTAACTGTAATATTTCTCGGTAAAGCATTTCAGCTTTTCGACATAATCGGCGTTGGTCGAAATTTGCCACAGGCGAAGCTGATCTACCTTTCTCAACAATGCCCGCGGATTTTGCTCGAACGACTGCCACAATGACGGGTCCAGTTCGCGAAAGAGCTCGATGCCGTCAGGATGCCACGACCAGAAAAAGTTCCACGATAGAGCTTCGAGCGATAAAAGATTTTCGGGCAGATCGTAGTTGAAATAAAAATCGGTACGAAAAGTCGTTTCAGGCTGCATGCCTGCGGCTGCGTGCATATTTATGTCTGTCTCGGTCGAAATGTCCTGCATTGTTTGCTAAATAAACAAAGTGGAAAGCCGGAAAGAATATAAAACATCGGACAAGAAACCTCAACTCAGCAATAAAGCGCGGGGGCAAGCCGCCCTTCCTGACCTGAAATATCTCTTGTGATGAAAACCTTGATTTAAGTTGATTGTAGATTTGGTCGAACAAATTTAGTAATAGACAGTCAGGAAGGGCGGCTTGCCCCCGCTACGCCTATTTTCTAGAACTGACAGTGTTTAGTAAATATCTTCGCGTCTGTCTCGTCAAAAAACACCAGTCTAACCTCGCTGATCTGACCATTTTGCTCAAGAAATTCCTTGATTGCCTTAGAACTAATACTTGCGGCCTCGTCTTTTGGATATCCGTAAATGCCTGTCGCGATAGCAGGGAACGCTACGGTTGCTAAACTGTTTTCGACGGCGAGTTGTAGCGAGTTTTTGTAACAGGCCGCGAGCAGCTCCGCGTCCATGTCACGGTTCATTCCATAAACCGGTCCGACCGTGTGAATGACAAAACGTGCTGGCAGGTTCCCGGCGGTCGTAATGACAGCTTGGCCTGTCGGCAGGCCGTTCGGGTGCTGCGTTCGACGTATCTCGCGACATTCTTTGAGAATCTCGGAACCGCCTCTCGCATGGATCGCTCCATCGACTCCGCCGCCGCCAAGCAAGCTCGAATTCGCCGCATTGACTATCGCGTCGACCGACTCCTGCGTTATATCGCCGACTTTGACGATGACGCGACCGTTCAGAAATTCTTTGAACGTATCTAACATCTTGAATAGGTGTTAATTG
>DATJGV010000011.1:0-9996 GCA_035494575.1 Pyrinomonadaceae bacterium
GGCGAGCTGTCGCATCGCGATTCGATAGGCAACGGCGAGACGATCCGTCCGCACGAGGTCCAGCGAATGACCGCCGGAACGGGCGTCTTGCACAGCGAATACAGCTCGCCGACCGACAAGACGCACTTGCTGCAAATCTGGATACTGCCGGAGAAAAATAACCTGACGCCAAGCTACGAGCAGAAATTCTTCGCCCCTGAGGAAAAGCAGGGCAAACTTCGGCTGGTAGCCTCACGCGGCGGTGATGACGGCTCGGTGACCATTAATCAGGACGTGTGGCTTTATGCATCGATCCTTGCAAACGGTGAGTCAGTAACGCACAAAATGACCGACCACCGCCACGCCTGGATCCAATTGATAAGCGGTTCGCTCGATGTGAACGGCGAAACGCTGAATGCCGGTGACGGCGCAGCGATCAGCGAAGAGAAGGCTTTGCAGATAAAAGCACTCGCGGACAAATCCGAATTTTTGCTGTTTGATTTGAAGTAAGATGGTTGAGAGCAAATGCTCTCAACTTATCCTCTTGCCGCCCTGATTATGTCCGCAAAGACTCCGGCCGCCGTCACATCCGCTCCGGCTCCGGCGCCTTTGATAACCAATGGTTGCTCGGCATATCGGTTCGTATAAAACAGAACGGCGTTGTCCTTGCCCGAAAGATTGGCGAAATTGTGGTCTTTGCCGATGCTCTGAAGCCCAACTGACGCCTTGCCGTTTTCGAAGGACGCGATGTATTTGAGCGACAACCCTTGTTTCGCCGCGTCGTCGAACAGCTTGCAGAAATGATCTTCCTGCCGCTCCATCTCGGCGTAGAAATCTTCGACGCTGCCTTCAAGACACGACGCAGGCAGAAACGGAAGATTCCCGATATCGCCTATCTCCAATTTATAACCAGCCTCGCGAACCAGTATCAAAATTTTCCGAGCAACGTCAGTTCCGCTCAGGTCAAGACGCGGGTCCGGTTCAGTATAGCCTTCGGCCTGCGCCTGGCGGACAACGTCCGAAAACTTTCGAGTTCCGTCATAGTTGTTAAAGACGAAATTAAGCGTGCCCGACAACACGGCCTCGATGCGGTTGATGCGGTCGCCGCTCCGCAGCAGATCGTTGAGCGTGTTGATAACTGGCAGCCCGGCGCCGACGTTGGTTTCGAAGAAGAAATCGGCGTTGTATTCGCGAGAAAGGTCTTTCAGCCTTTTATAATCCCTGTATGGCGACGAGCACGCGATCTTGTTGCATGCAATTATAGAAATGCTCTTTTGCAAAAGCTTTGGATACATCTCGACGACGTCTTTGCTCGCTGTCAGATCGACGAATATCGCGTTGCGCAAATTCCTTTCGAGAATTGAATCGGTAAACGCTGCGATGTCGGACGCGTCGGCAGATGCGAGGCGGTTTTTCGCTTCGGAAAGCTCGAGCCCTTCTTCTTCAAAAACGGCTTTTCGGCTATTCGCCAAACCAATTACCCGAAGGTTGAGCCGCATTGCGTCGCAGATATGGTCGTGCTGCTGACGGATCTGCTCAATGAGCTTTCCGCCCACGGTGCCCACGCCTGCAAGAAAAAGGTTTATCTGCTTGTTGCCGTCCGAGAAAAATTCTTCGTGCAGCGTGTTGACGGCTTTTCGTACGTCATTCGAACTGATGATCGCCGATATGTTTCGTTCCGAAGAGCCTTGCGCGATGGCGTGAATGTTTATGCCGTTGTTGCCAAGCGTCGTGAACATCCGTCCGCTGACGCCGGTGTGCGATTTCATGTTATCGCCGACGAGCGCCAGTATCGAAAATCCGGTTTCGACACGGAGCGGATCGATCTTTCCAACCTCGATCTCATTTTCGAATTCGCGATCGACAACCTGTTTGGCCCGATGCGAATATTTTTCTTCTATCGCAACGCAGATCGAATGCTCGGACGAACTTTGTGTAATAAGAATGACGTTTATCTGCGCGCGTGACAGCGCGTCAAACAACCGCTTGGAAAATCCGGGAATGCCGACCATGCCGCTGCCCTCAAGACTTAGGACGGCGATCCTGTCAATGCTCGTAATGCCGCGAATGATCCCTTGCTCGGTTGTCGATTCGGCCTCGATCAACGTACCTTCGTCATCCGGAGCGAACGTGTTTTTGACAAGGATCGAGATCCCCTTTGCCATCACGGGCTGGATCGTCGGCGGGTAGATGACTTTTGCGCCGAAATGAGAAAGCTCCATCGCCTCGCGATAGGTGATTTTCGGTATCTCACGAACGTGCCGGACAAATCGCGGATCGGCGGTCATCATGCCGCTAACGTCCGTCCATATCTCAAGTATCTCGGCGTCAACCGCGGCCGCAACGATCGCCGCCGTATAATCGGAACCGCCGCGTCCGAGCGTCGTTGTTGCACCGCTGGCATCCGAAGCAATAAATCCGGGAATGATGTGCAGGTTCGCCGTGGATCTTTGAAAATATTCTTTTATTGTCCTGTTGGTCGTATCAAGATCGACCGCCGCAAAACCGAAATTCGAATCGGTCTTGATCAGCTCGCGACTGTCCTTCCAAACATTTTCGATACCGATCGATGAAAGGAATTCGGACGCGATCTTCGTCGACAGCAACTCACCGATGCTAACGATGCGATCCAGCGTTTTTGCCGTCAATTCGTTCAGCAGAAAAATGCCTTCGCAGGTGCTCGCGAGCTCTTCGTCTTTCTGCAAGATAAACCCGCGCGAACGCTCACTTGCCTCACCGTCCATGAGCGAGTCGATCATGTCATAATGCTTCTTGCTGATCGCGTCGATCTTTTCGCGATAGGTTTCTTCCCCGCGTTCGGCCGAACGGCCCAGATCGATCAGAGCGTCGGTCGTGCCCTGCAAGGCGGACAAAACGACGATGCAGCTTCCGGCCTCGACGGAGCTTCGGACGATCGCTGCAACTCTTCTTATATTTTCCGCGTTGGCGACGGACGAACCGCCAAACTTGAGAACTTTCATATTTTACTTTTTATGATTTCCTTCACGACGCCGTAATCGGCTTCGATCTCGATAGCCACCTTCTTTCGATCGTTCAGCTCGCGGACCGATTCAGGCATTTCGATATCGGCGCCGATAATTTCCTTGACCGACTCGAACTTTACGGGGTGCGCCGTTTCTAAAACTATTCCCTTATCCGTTGGATCACGATGTAAATGACCGGCTAATGCGTGGTACCCAACCGCGCCATGCGGATCCAGCACGTAGCCATATTTTTTATAAACATCGCGAATGGTTTCGACAGTTTCGGCATCGGTTGTGCTTACGGCATCAAACGCATCGGCCAGTCTGGAAATATCTCCTTCAAAGTTTTCGAGTATCCTGACAAAATTGCTAGGGTCGCCAACGTCCATCGCATTCGACAGTGTGTGAACGGACGGTTTCGGCTGATAGTTGCCGGTTTTCATAAACTGCGGAACCGCGTCGTTTGCGTTACACGCTGCGATGAATTTCTTGATCGGCAGGCCCGAAGCCTTGGCCAGCAGGCCCGCCGCAAGGTTGCCAAAATTTCCGCTGGGTACGCTAACAACAGGTGGTCCGGCTTCCCACTGTTTCAATGCAAAATAGTAATAAAATTGCTGCGGCAGCCAGCGTGCGATGTTTATCGAATTCGCCGATGTGAGCCGAGCATTCTTTCCCAGTTCACCATCTCCAAGAGCCTGTTTTGCCAGACGCTGACACTCGTCAAAGCTGCCGCGAATTTCGACAGCGGTTACGTTCTTGTCGAGGGTTGTTAGCTGCGCCTCCTGAACGCCGCTCACTTTTCCTTTTGGATAAAGAATAACGACCTCGACACCGTCGATCGCGTAAAATCCGTTCGCAACGGCTCCGCCGGTGTCACCCGACGTCGCAACGATCACGATCGTTTTCCGATCGCTATCTACCGTAAAATATCTCAGACAACGGCTCATAAACCGCGCACCGACGTCCTTGAAGGCGAGCGTAGGTCCGTGAAACAGCTCAAGAGCGGAGACCGCGTCCGAGATATTCACAAGCGGGAAACCGAAATTCACGGTTTCACTGCATATTTCGAATAACTTCTCATCATGGATCTCATTGGCGACAAACGGGCGGATGACCTCGAACGCGATTTCCTCGTTTGGTCGTTTTAAGAGATCTTGAATAAAAGGGGCTGAGTATTTCGGGACCTCTGAAGGAAAATACAACCCCTTATCAGCGGGCTGTCCCGCAAGGGCCGCTTCGCGAAATGTGACATGAGGCGATTTTCGGTTTGTGCTAAAGTAGTGCATCAATAGAAAAAGTTATGAAAACTTTTAAGACGATAATCATAATACGTAATCGTCCGATTTCAGAAATATGGATGAAATTCGCGTTTTAGCACCCGCAACCGTCTCAAACGTTGTTTGCGGTTTTGACTGTCTGGGTTTTGCGCTAAAGGAACCTTGCGATGAGGTCCGTGTGCGTAAAATACCTGAGCGAGCGATAAGAATGATCAATCGCGACGACTTTGATCTCCCGACCGACCCGACGAAAAATGTCGCCGGAGTTGCGCTCCGGGCAATGCTCGATGCCGCCGGAGCAGATTTCGGATGTGAGGTCGAGACGGCAAAACATATTAAACCGGGCAGCGGTATCGGTTCGAGTTCGGCAAGCTCCTGCGGAGTTGTGGCGGCGGCAAATCGCTTGCTTGGCGATCGATTCTCAAAACTTGAACTGGTGAATTTTGCGATGGAAGGCGAAAAGCTTGCCTCGGGAGCGAGGCATGCCGATAATGTCGCGCCGTGCATATTCGGCGGCTTTGTCCTCGTCCGCTCAGTTGATCCGCTGGATGTTGTTCCGCTCGATTTTCCGCCGATCTTCGTTACTGTCATTCATCCGCAGATCGAAATAAAAACTGCCGACGCCCGGGCGATCTTGCCCAAAAACGTTGCGCTTGGCACGGCTGTGCGTCAGTGGAGCAACCTCGGCGCTTTTGTTGCAGCGCTCGCACAAGGTAACTACGAACTGCTGGCGCGTTCGATGGAGGATCTTATCGTCGAACCGGCGAGGAAATCGCTAATTCCTGAGTTTGAAACGGTTAAGGCCGCATCGATAAAGGCCGGCTCTCTCGGCGGCGGAATATCCGGCTCCGGCCCGTCGATGTTTATGCTTTGCGAAAATAAAAATATCGCGAAAAATGTGGAAGAAGTGATGCAGCAGATCTATTCGCAAACCGCGGTCGAATTCAAGACCTACATTTCGTCTGTCAACGCAGAAGGCATCGTATTCCTATAAGAATCGCATCCGACTATTTTCAAAATCGATTAAACTGCTAAAATATACTAAGGATGTTGACCCGGGAATTAGAAGAGACGTTAAGCTACGCCGTTGACGAGGCGGTCAAGCACAAGCACGAGTTCGTTACGCTTGAGCATTTGCTGTTTGCCTTGCTGGAGGATCGTGCGGCCCGCGACATATTGTTCAATTGCGGCGCACAGATCGAGGAAATAGCCAAGTCTCTCGAAGACTATTTCAAGGACGTTCTCGAAAAGATGCCGGCCGGTGCAAAGCACATGCCGGAGCTAACCTCGACGTTTCAGTCAACCATTCAATATGCCGTGCTGCAGGCGGAGGGAAGTGGTCAGGGCGCCGTCGATGGCGGAAACATCCTGGCCGCACTTTACCAGGCTGAACAATCTTATGCCGTTTACCTGTTGTTGCAGCAGGGCGTCACGCGTCTCGATATCCTTAATTATATTGCTCACGGAATTTCAAAGATCGACACCGGCGATCCTTTTCCCGAGCCGTTTGATGACGAAGATTTTAGCGGCATGGGACCCCAGCCGCGCAAAAATCCGCTCGAGAGTTTTACTTCCGAGCTTGTTGAACGCGCGTCGAAGGGCGAGATCGACCCGATCGTCGGCCGCGCTGCCGAGATCGAAAGGACGATACAGGTGCTTTGCCGTCGAAAGAAAAACAATCCGCTTTACGTGGGCGAACCTGGTGTCGGAAAAACCGCTCTGGCCGAAGGCCTCGCGCTAAAGATCAGCGAGGGCGACGTTCCGGACGTACTGAAGGACGCTAAAGTCTTTGCGCTCGATATGGGTTCAGTGCTTGCCGGCACGCGCTACCGCGGCGATTTTGAGCAGCGATTTAAAGCAATAATAAACGAGCTGAAAAAACAACCAAACTCGATCCTCTTTATCGACGAAATACACACGATCGTCGGAGCGGGCTCGGTCCAGGGCGGCTCGATGGACGCATCGAATATTTTGAAGCCTGCACTCGCGGCGGGGGAGCTTCGCTGCATCGGCTCAACCACTTATAGCGAGTACAAGGCCGCGTTCGAGCGCGACCGCGCACTTGCACGACGCTTTCAAAAGATCGAGATCGGCGAACCGTCGATCGACGAAACATTTCAGATATTGAAAGGCCTCAAGAAATTTTACGAGCAGCATCACGGCGTTCGGTATTCGAACGAGGCTCTCAAAACGGCATCCGAGCTCGCCGGAAAATATATTAACGACCGTCACCTGCCCGACAAGGCGATCGATGTTATCGACGAGGTCGGAGCCGCGACAAAGCTTCTGCCCGAACACAAGCGGCCGAAAATTATCTCGGTCCAGATGGTTGAGAACACCATCGCGCGCATGGCCAAGATACCGCCAAAAACCGTCGTCGCTGACGAGAAGGTGCGATTGAAATCTTTGCGCGACGATATCAAAAAAGTGATCTTCGGCCAGGATGAGGCGATAGACAAGATCGTCGATGCGATTCAGATATCGCGTGCGGGTCTCGGCCATGAGACAAAACCTGTTGGGTCATTTCTCTTTTCGGGTCCGACCGGAGTTGGCAAGACTGAGGTTTCGAAACAGCTCGCCGAGATTCTTGGTGTCGAATTTATTCGCTTTGATATGAGCGAATATGCCGAACCGCACACGGTTTCGCGTCTGATCGGCGCTCCTCCGGGATATGTGGGTTTTGATCAGGGCGGGCTTTTGACCGATGCGATCATGCGAACGCCACATGCCGTTCTCGTACTCGATGAGATCGAAAAAGCGCATCCAAATCTGTTCAACCTGTTGCTGCAGGTCATGGACTCGGCGACGCTGACCGACAACAACGGAAAGAAGGCCGATTTTCGAAATGTCATTCTCATCATGACGACGAATGCCGGAGCGCGCGAACTTTCGTCCGGCGGTGTCGGTTTCAGAAACAGTTCGGACACAAAAGGAAACGCGAAGGGCGTGATCGAAAGAACATTCACGCCGGAATTTCGCAACCGACTCGACGCCTGGGTGCCGTTCAGAGCGCTCGATATGGAAATCATCAAACGCATTGTCGATAAATTTATTAATGAACTGAACGGGCAGCTTGCTGAAAAGCGTGTGCTTGTAAAACTCGACGATGCGGCGCGCGAATGGCTTGCGAAAAACGGATTCGATGCTCGTTACGGGGCGCGGCCGATGGCGCGTCTTATTCACGAAAAAATAAAACAGCCGCTGGCTAATGAGATCCTCTTCGGAAAACTCGCCGGCGGCGGAAGCGTTCTGGTTCGGATCACTAACGACGAACCCGAACTGATATTTTCGTAAAGTTTTTAGAAAAGCGTAAAGTTGCAAGACCGCTCAGATATTCGTTTCGTTGAGGCCCGCCACTTTTTCCATAAAAATCAAATTGGGAGATTCATTGATGCTTGGAACGCCGCGTCAAACTGATGCGGTTTGACCGTGCGCGATTGATTTTCGCCTAAAAAACAATTCTGAAATGTCATTTCGGAATTTAGGGGAAAGAGAGCCCTGTCGCCCTCCAACGCGGGCGGCCAAAAAACACGTTCCAAGCTCAATCGTGCTATTTTCAGCCCTATGAGCTGGTTTATTTTTTCTTAGCGGCAGTTTTTGCAGCCGGTTTCTTAGCAGCTGGTTTCTTTGCCGCTGTTGCTTTTTTCGCCGGAGCTTTAGCTGTTGATTTTTTCGGAGCAGCTTTTTTCGCCGGAGCTTTTGCTGTTGTTTTCTTAGCAGCAGTTTTCTTTGCAGCCGGTTTCTTAGCAGCAGCTTTTTTCGCCGGGGCTTTTGTTGCAGCTTTCTTAGCGGCTGCCGGTTTTTTAGCGGCCGGTTTTTTTGCTGCGGGTTTCTTCGTTGACTTTTTAGTTGTAGCCATTTTTTCCTCCTATCGGCATCGGGGTTAATTTAGCTCATCGCGCGAACATGAAACACAAACGGCGACTTCGGCACCTGTTCCAAAGATTTGGAAACGGTGCTGTTTTCGCTTTTAATTTATGCTGCATATTTGACGTGATAGAACTATCGATGACGATTTATTTGAATTTGATTTTTTGACTTAAAGTTTTTCTTTACAAACCCCACCCTTAATCGTTGTAAAACCTAACTTTCGGTTTTTAACTTTAGCATATTGAATCCACAAATGAAACAATTTTTTGCGATAGGTATATAATATTTTTTCAATGGAAAAAGATGTGATCATAATCGGCGCGGGACCCACCGGTCTTGCGCTCGCGTGTCAGTTTATTCGTGACGGTATCGACTTCGTTATCATTGATAAAAAAGAAGGCACGACACCGTACTCAAAAGCGATCGGCGTGCAGGCACGAACACTCGAGATTTACGAGCAAATAGGCCTTGCGGACGAATTAATTTCGCTCGGTGCCATTACGGAAAAAGCGCGTATGGTCGAGGGCGGAAAAGTGCGCGGTGAAATTATTTTAAAAGATATCGGTGAAGGATTAAGCCCGTATCCATTTCTTTTGATCGTCGAACAAGGCAAGCATGAAAAATTGCTTTACGATTTTATTCAGTCGCGCGGAGAGAAAATTTTTTGGCAAAATGAGCTGACAGATTTTTCGCAAAACGAAAGCGGAGTAACCGCGCAAATAAAAAATGCGAATGGTGAAACAGAAAACATCAACGCAAAATTTCTGATCGGTTGCGACGGTGCGAAAAGTTTTGTTCGACACAAGCTGGGACTTGAACTCGTCGGCGGAACTTTCGAAAGACTTTTCTATGTTGCCGATGTCGAGATCGATTGGGAATTCAGTCACGAAGCGCTGCACGTTTGTCTTGCACAAAATACCATTACTGCATTTTTCCCGATGCGCGGCAGCGATAAGAACTGGCGCATCGTGGGCACATTTCCCGAAGGACATAAAGCTGACGAAGGCGAAATCCTCTATGAGGAAGTAGAGCGGCAGATCGTCGCCGACACAGAACTGAACCTTGATATTACAAAGGTAAATTGGTTTTCGGTTTACAAGGTTCACTCGCGCGCCGTTAACAAATTTTCCGAGGGCAGATGTTTTCTCGCCGGAGATTCGGCCCACATTCATACGCCCGCCGGAGCGCAAGGGATGAACACCGGCATACAGGACGGATACAACCTGGCGTGGAAATTAGGCGCGGTCATCCGCGGATCTGCAAGCGAAAAGCTTCTTGACACATACAACGGCGAACGTCTTGCAAATGCAAAGCTTTTGCTAAAAACGACCGACCAATTCTTTAATTTTGGCGCGAGCGACGATTGGTTCGTTGCATTTTTTCGCACTCACATATTTCCGTATGTAGCCGGATTTGCGTTCAGCCTGGATATTGTGAAAAAGGCGCTCTTTCCTCTTGTATCTCAGATCGGAATAAATTATCGCGACAGCCGCTTGAGCGAGACGACCGGCAGCTTTTCGGTAAAAGCCGGCGATCGCATGCCATATTTTTTGGTTGACGGACAGAGTTTCTATGACCGCTTGCACGAGCCGAAGTTTCACCTGATCTCATTCATCGACGGGCAGCAGAATGCATTTGAAACGAAACCCGATGTGTTAGGAAAGTATGCGGATATGATCGACATTCACTCGCTGCCGATTTATCCGCACATCGCGGAAATCTTTGGAACAAAGAGCGCGTTTACGATCCTGCTGCGGCCAGACAATTACATCGGTTTGATCACAAACGGAAATGCGCCTGAAGCAGTTCAAAAATATTTGGCTGAGGCATTGGAATAGGCTGTATTAATATTTCATTCCACTTGAAGAATATTTCGCTTACAGTGC
>DATJGV010000012.1:0-4809 GCA_035494575.1 Pyrinomonadaceae bacterium
CGTTTCGCGTTTCGCATATTCCTGCACCTTTTGCAAAACTTTTTCCGCTACGGGTTGAACGTGCTCGAAACCTTGCCGCGTACGCTCGTCTGCCAACGCAAAGATCATTTGCTCGGCGTGATCGAGCAGTACGGTCGCGTCTTCCTCTTCAGACAACGCTTCGCTTGTTATCTGGTTACACGTGCGGATCAATCGGCGGACGACGGATTTGTCCTTAACGACTTTCAAATAATCCGCCAGATTTGAAAAATGCGGCAGGCCGAACGTTAGATTCGCAATGGTCGAAATGCCGCCGATCGCGTCGACTGAGCCTTCCTTTTTTAATTCCTCGATGATCAGGATCGGGTCGATCTGTTTTGCGCTTTCGAAAAGCGCCGTCATCGCATTGAAAATGCGGCGGTGCAGCGGCGAGTAAAAATCCTCTGGTTTCAGCGCTTCGATCGCCTGCGAGATCAGTGCGTTGTCGAGCAGTATGGCGCCAAGAATTATGCGTTCGCTTTCTTCGCTGCTTGGCAGCGGGCGTTCGAGGTATTGTTCGCGGCGTTGATCGGGAAAAACTGCTGCCATGTTTATTAAAGAGTCGATCGGATCGTGTAGTGATTGATGATACTACCAACCTGAAATTGAGACAAATAAAAGGAAACGAATTTTTGTGTGAGAGAGTTACCAAAAACTTACCACGAACCAACACGAAAAAACACGAATCAGGATCTACCTTTTCGTGCCGTTTCGTGTCCTTTCGTGGTTTATTGTCTTCCGAAAAATCAGCCGTCTATTCGGCTGCTGCCTCAGCTTCGGCCGCTGGCTCTTCCGCCGGTGCAGCTTCCGTTTTGGCCTTTCTGCCCTTCTTTTCCGTCGCAGGTGCTGCGACAACTTCCTCGCCGCCTTCGGCGGTTACGGTTACCGGTACAGCCAAAGTAACGTCACGGTGAAGCTTGACGTTAACGGTGTATTCACCGGTTTCCTTGATCGCATCGCGAAGCGCGATCTTGCGGCGGTCGATCTCGTACCCTTTCGCCTTTAACGCTTCGGCGATGTCCATCGACGTTACCGAACCGAAAAGAGTTCCGTGTTCGCCGGCCTTGCGTTCGAAGCTGAGCGAGATATCGCCCATTTGTTCTTTCTGAGCTTCGGCCGTCGCCTTTTCTACAGCCACTTTCTTGAGCAGCGCGGCGCGTTCCTGCTCGATCTGTTTTACGTTGCCTTTTGTCGCGAGAGTCGCAAGGCCGCGCGGCAGCAAATAGTTTCGTGCATAACCGGCCTTGACCTTTACAACCTCGCCGCGTCCGCCGACAGCGTCGATGTCTTCGCGTAATAGAATAGTAGTGTTTGCCATTGTATAATCTCCTCTTCTCGTCTAGTCCGCGACGAACGGCAGCAACGCCATTGTTCTGGCTCGCTTTATCGCCTTGGCGATGCGGCGCTGGTCCTTGGCCGAAATTCCCGATATGCGGCGCGGCATGATCTTTCCGCGTTCGGGAATGAAATTTTTCAAAAAGTCCACGTCCTTCCAATCGATATAGTCGGGAACGACGTTGCGCGGACGGCGTCGCTGATACCTGCGCGGCATTTTTTCGATGAACTGCTCATCGCCGGTCACAAATTCTCTTTCATCAAGTGTATCCATATCTCTTTCTACCATATTAGCCTCCGGTTACTGAGCCTCTGCTGCAGCAGGCGCCGCCTCCTCTGTCGGGCGGAATTTAGCCCGTTTGCTTAGACGATTTTCACGTTTTGTACGAACCCTTTCTGCCGCCTTGCGGTCCTCGTCAACACGGACCGTCATAAAGCGGATGATCATATCGTTCACGCGCATGCGGCGTTCAAGCTCGGCGATCTCCTGCCCCGTGCCTTCGATCTCGAACAGGACGTAATATCCCTCGTTCTTTTTGTTGATCGGATATGCCAGCCTGCGGCGTCCTATATCATCGATCTTTACGACGCTTCCGCCTTCCTTCGTAATAAGCTTTTCGACCGCGTCATTGAGTTTTGCGATCTTGTCGTCTGCCGTGTCCGGGTTGACGATGTACATTACTTCGTATGTTCTGTTTGCCACTATTTTCCTCCTTATGGCTCTCTAGCTTCGCCATGTCTTGACGAAGCAAGAAGGTTATTGCAATTTTGGATCTTAGATTTCGGATCGAGATCAGCTGGCCAGCTTTCTCGCCTGCTGCTATCGATCCGCATTCCGCGATCCTAAATCCGAATTCCACTGTGCCATCGCTTTTTCCGTTCCCTCGCTAATGATCGAGCGGACAGCGTTGGCCGATTCTTCCAATATTTTTTCAACCGTTTCGAATTCCTTTTTCGAAAAGTTCTCCAGGACAAAATTCTTTGCGTCCGAGATCGGATGCTCGGGTTGAATTCCGATACGCAACCGCACAAACTCGTTCGTTCTCAAACAATCGATGATCGACCGCAACCCGTTTTGCCCGCCGTGTGAACCCTTAGGTCTAATACGTATGGTCCCGAACGGCAGCGCCAGATCATCCGAGATCACAACCAATCTCCCGACGCTTCGGCCCGGCTTTTTTAGCAGGCAGTTCACCGATTCACCGCTAAGGTTCATGTAGGTCTGCGGCTTTGCCAATTCGACCTTTTGTCCCCTGATAACGGCTTGTCCGACCAGCGCCCGGCATTCGTCGCGTTTGACCTGCGTCTGCTCCTCGCGGGCAAGCAGGTCAACAAGCATAAAGCCGAGATTGTGCCGCGTCCGCTCGTAATCTTTTCCCGGATTACCAAGACCGACGATCAGCCAATTGTCAGAGATCGAGTGCATAATCAGGTCGGAAGCAGTAGGCAGTGGCAGTGATCAGTCGGAACTTTACCTGCCAACTGCTAACTGCCGCCAACATTTATTCCTGATTCTCGCCTTCACCTTCGGCCGGGGCCTCGCCCTCAACTTCAGGTTCAGCACCTTCCTCAACCTGCGGTTCGAGTTCGGGTTCCTTGACGATAACGATCGAGGCAACGACAGTATCCGGTGCTTCGTGTATCTCGATACCCGCCCCTACCTTCAGATCAGATACGTGCAGCGGATGATCGGCACTCAGAGCCGAAATATCAATGTCGATCGATTCTGGCGTGTTAGCCGGTTCGCAAAGAACCTTGATCTCGCGCAAAGCCTGCGACAATACCGCTCCTTCCTCTTTCAGCCCTTCAGCCTCACCGGTAAGGTGGATCGGAACGGTCATTTCGATCTTTTCGCCCTTTGCTATGCGACGAAGATCGGCGTGTATCAGACGGCCCCTGATCGCATCGACCTGGCGGTCCTGAAAGATCACATCCGAGGTGCCGACACCGTCGATATCAAGCGAGAAAACGGTATTAACGCCGGCATCCGTTCGCAGGATCGCAGCCAGATCGCTCAGTGCCGCCGTCACGGCAACGCTTTCGCCTCCGCCGCCGTACACGACAACCGGAATTTTCCCTTCGACGCGAAGTCTGCGGTTAACGTTCTTTCCGCGCTCGTCTCTTTTTTCAGCTTTTACTACAACTTTTTCTGCCATGTTTTTAAGGTTCAGAGTTCAGAGTTCATGGTTCAGAGTCATGTAACGCCGGCGTTAACTCTGAACTCTGAACGCCGAACTCTGAACTAATCGTTAAATAAACAATGACGAGACGCTCGTCTCGTCGTGAATTGATTTGATCGCCGAAGCAAGCAGTTTGCCGACGCTCAAAACCTCTATCTTTCCTCCGTCAGCGAGCGGCACGCAGCGCTGCGCGAGCGGAATGGTGTTCGTCACGATCACCTTTTTCAAATACGAATTGGAAATATTTTCAACTGCCTTTCCGGATAGTACGGCGTGCGTAAAAACCGCAAAGATCTCATTGGCTCCGGCCTTATGCAGCGCCTCGGCAACCTTGCAGATCGTGCCGCCGGTGTCGCACATATCGTCAACTATCAAACAATTCTTGCCGCGCACGTCGCCGACGATGTTCATCACATCCGCTTCATTCGCACGCTCCCGGCGCTTATCGCAAAGCGCGAGTCCCGCATCAAGGCGTTTTGCGTATGCACGAGCACGTTCGGCACCGCCCGTATCGGGCGCAACGACGATCAGGTTATCGATCGGGTTCTCGCGAAAATAATCGACAATGATCGGAGCAGCGTACAAGTGATCAACCGGGACATCAAAGAAACCCTGAATCTGCGACGCGTGCAGGTCGATCGTCAAAACACGTTGCGCACCGGCTTTTACGATCAAATTCGACACGAGCTTCGCCGCGATAGGAACACGCGGACGGTCCTTCTTATCCGACCGTGCATATCCGAAATATGGAATAACCGCTGTAACACGCTCTGCCGATGCTCGCACGAACGTGTCCATCATTATCAGCAGCTCCATCAGGTTCTGATCCGTCGGCGGACACGTCGGCTGTACGATAAAGACATCGGTTCCGCGAACGTTTTCGCCGATCTGAAAATTAAATTCGCCATCAGAAAAACGTTCGGTGCTTGCCTTGCCGAGGTCGCAGCTAAGATGCCCGCAAATTTCTTCGGCGAGCGCCCGGTGCGCGTTTCCCGAAAAGATCTTGATGTTGCCTGTTACGCTCATTCAATGTTGCAAACTTTAGTTCGCTTCTCGTTACAAGGTACCACTGCCAATTTCTTGAAGGAGCACGCTGCTGCGTAAACTCTAACAAGAAAAGCGGCCAATCCGTAATAGATTGCCCGCTCCGATATCAAAACTGGCTGGGGCGGGAGGATTCGAACCTACGAATGCCGGATCCAAAGACCGGTGCCTTACCACTTGGCTACGCCCCAATGCGAATTTCAGAAACTTATCGGAAGCAGGCTAATACGTT
>DATJGV010000013.1:0-11682 GCA_035494575.1 Pyrinomonadaceae bacterium
TCAGCCAGAAATATGCAAAACGCGCGAACGTTCCGGGTTTCCGTAAAGGTTATGCTCCGCTCGACGTTGTCCGGCTCCGATTTAAAGAAGAGATCAAGAACGAAGTATTGGCCGAAGTTTTGCCGACGAAAGTGACGGAAGCAATACAGGAATATAAGCTCAATCCTCTGACCGAACCGCACCTGCATTTCGACGATCACGAAAATGTCAAGGTAAACGGTTCGCAGCCGATTTCGCTGCACGTGCATGTCGAGGTGATGCCCGAAATTCCGGAGCCGAAATACGAAGATCTCGAGGTAACCCGACGCGTCAAGCCGGTCGAAGATTCCGAGGTCGAAGACCTGATCGCAAACCGTTTGCAGCGCGACGCGGCGTTGATACCCGTCGAAGGGCGAAGATCCGAGATCGGCGATACAGTGATCGCGGACCTGGAAGGCAGGTTCGACGACGACCCGAACGGTGAACCGATAACGGCTACGGATCTTGAAGTTGTGCTCGGCGACGAGGTCATCGAAAAGTCGTTCACCGAGAATCTTGCCGGCGTTGAAGAAGACGACGAAAAGGAATTTACCGTCGCGTACCCGGCCGAGTTTTCATCGCCGGCGCTTGCGGGAAAAACCGTCCATTACAAAGCAAAGATCAAGTCGGTCGGCAAAACCGAGACGCCAGAGATGAACGACGAATGGGCACGAACGCTTGACGAAGGATACGAGTCGCTTGCCGACCTTCGCAAAAAGCTTCGCAGCGATCTTGAGAAATATGCTGAAACAGACGCCGACGCCAGGTTGCGGAACAACGCAATCGCAAAACTGATCGAGCAGAACACATTTGAAGTTCCAAATGCGTTGATCGAATCGCAGGCAAGGAACCTGCTTAACAACTTTGCCGAAGACCTTCAAAGCCGCGGTGTCAATCTCAAAACGGTTCAGGACGATTTTGTTCAGATGGCTTATCACCAAATGCGGACGCAGGCTGAGCGCGACGTCCGCGGTGCGATGCTGCTCGAAAAGGTCGCCGAAAAGGAAAAAGTCGAGGTTACGCAGGACGAGATCGACGACGAACTTGGCAAAATGGCCGAGTACTACCGAACAACAGCCGACGAGATCCGCAAGACCTTTGAAAAACAGGGAAGCCTGGACAACATTAAGAACAATTTGCGAACACGCAAAGCGATCGAAGCGTTGATCTCAAAAGCAAAAGTTACGGACGGTCCCTGGGTTGACGAACACGCCGAGCCGGCGGTCGAAGCAGAGAAGAACGAGAAAAAGAAACCGGCGAAAAACGCCGCAAAGAAAACCGAGACGGCTGAAACCGATGAGCCTGTGAAAAAAGAGGCCAAGAAGAAAACGGCGAAGACTGAGGCCTAGCTGTCTTGATATTATCTGTTCCGTGTTTTTGGAAAGCAGTTTTTCACGATGTTTGATAGGTTTCGTGGTTCGTGTGGTCGAAAGTAAGATCTGCCACGAAAACCACGGAATTTACTGAAAATGAATCGGGCGAAATTTCCGCTTGCTTTTTTACAGTTTTTATGTAAAATCTGCAATCGGCCGCATTTTCAACAACTTAGCTTCGCTCAATTCAACCAATACATAAACCGGCAATTATAAGAGAGAAAAATTTATGGCTTTAGTTCCAATGGTAGTCGAGCAAACGTCACGTGGCGAACGTGCGTTTGATATCTATTCGCGGCTTTTGAAGGACAGTATTATCTTTATCGGAACGCCGATCGACGACACGATCGCGAACCTCATCGTCGCCCAGCTGCTCTTCCTCGAGGCCGAGGACCCCGAACGCGACATTAATCTTTATATCAACAGCCCGGGCGGTTCGATCACAGCCGGCATGGCGATCTATGACACGATGCAGTTCATCAAGAACGACGTGACGACCATCTGCGTCGGCCAATGCGCCTCAATGGGAGCTCTTCTGCTGACCGCCGGAACCAAGGGCAAACGGTTCGCCCTGCCGCACGCACGTGTTCTGATCCACCAGCCGTCAGGCGGTGCAACCGGGCAGGCAACCGACGTTCGCATCATGGCCGAAGAGATCTTAAGAATGCGCGAGATGACGTCGCGGATCCTGGCCCACCACAGCGGCCAGTCTTTTGAACAGGTAGAAAAGGACGTTGAACGCGACCGCATCCTGTCACCGATCCAGGCAAAGGAATACGGTTTGATCGACGAAGTGATCGAACATAGAGAAAAGTAAGCAGTAGGCGGTTAAAGCAGGCAGGAGGTCGACATCCTGATACTGCCAACTGCCGCTGCCAACTGCCCACTGAATATATGGCTCAATTCCGCAGACCCGAAGAACTCCTCTGCTGCTCGTTTTGCGGCAAGTCTCAGAATGACGTTCGTAAACTGATCGCCGGCCCCGGCGTTTACGTTTGCAACGAGTGCATCGATATCTGTAACGAGATAATCAATGACGACGAGCAGAACGAAACCACAACGACCAGGACCGCCATTCCGAAACCGCAGGAGATCAGGAATTTCCTCGACGAGTACGTCATTGGCCAGGATGAGTCGAAGAAGCGCCTTTCGGTTGCGGTTTATCAGCATTATAAGCGGCTCGAGCTTGCAAAACGACGTTCGGACATCGAGCTGCAAAAATCGAACATTTTGCTGATAGGACCGACAGGTACGGGCAAGACGCTTCTTGCCCAGACGCTCGCACGAATACTGAGCGTTCCGTTTTGCATCGTCGATGCGACGAGCCTGACCGAGGCAGGATACGTCGGCGAGGATGTCGAAAATATTTTACTGCGGCTGCTGCAATCGGCGGGTAACGACGTCGACAAGGCGCAGCAGGGAATCATCTACATAGACGAGATCGACAAGATCTGCCGAAAGGACGACAACCCATCGATCACCCGCGACGTGTCGGGTGAAGGCGTGCAGCAGGCGCTCTTGAAAATTCTGGAAGGCACGGTTGCAAACATTCCGACCGGCGGCGGCCGCAAACATCCGCAGCAGGATTTTATTCAACTCGATACCACAAATATTCTTTTTATCTGCGGCGGGGCGTTTATCGGGTTGGAGCGCGTGGTCGAAAAGCGTTTTCGCAACAAATCGCTCGGTTTTCAGGCCGACGTTAAATCGCAAAAGCAGCGAAACGTTGAGGCAATCTCAAAGCTCGAACCCGAAGACCTCATTCACTATGGCCTGATCCCGGAATTCGTTGGCCGGCTTCCCGTCATCGGCACGCTAAAGGAACTCGACGAAAACGCATTGGTCAAGATATTGACCGAGCCGAAAAACGCTCTCGTCAAGCAGTATCAGAAAAAATTCGAGTTTGACAATATCGGTCTCAAATTTACCGACGGCGCGATCAAGGCGATCGCCCAGGAAGCCTATAAGCGCAAGGTGGGCGCTCGGGGCCTGATGATGATCATGGAAGAGATCCTGCTCGAATCTATGTACTTCCTGCCTTCGGAAAAGAAGGTGAAAGAGTTGATCATTACCAAGGAAATGATAGAACGCAAGGCGCCGGTTTTCGAAGTCCTTGGCCGCACCGAAGAGGCTGCTTGATCTTGCAATTTTTCTCCCAAATCGCACTCGGGGTATCTCGGCTGTTTAAAAACACACGTTGACTTGGCGGTATTGAAATTTCGGCAGCAATCGCCGTTTATACCGACATAGCCTAATTTCGAAAGATAAGGGTTTGCATTTAAAATAATATTGCTTTTCTCGGCCTTTTTTGAGTAAATATAGTTATACCCTATATTTTTCGAATCTTTTCCCCTTTGATATGCAAGAATTTACAGACCAAATGCCTTCGGATATTGAGCGTTACCCGATGGTTCCCATCCGTGACGTCGTTATTTTTCCTTTCACAAAGGTTGCGTTCAAGATAGGCCGGCCGAGTTCGGTCCGCGCGCTGGAACAAGCGATGACGGGCGAGCGGAACATCTTTCTTGCCACGCAGCACGACGCGACCATCGACGAACCGGATCCGTCTCAGATCTATTCGGTCGGCACGTTGGGACGTATCTTGCAGGCGCAGCGGCAGGAAAACGGCCAGATCAAGGTTGTGGTCGAAGGCCGCGAGCGTGGCCAGTCGGTCCGCGTCGAACAGGACGCCGACGGCATGTTTTACGCCCACGTACGAAAAATTGCTTCGACCGACGAATCGGGCTACCGCACCGACGGTCTGCTGCAAAAGATTCATACCCTGGTCGAGCAGTTTTTGCGTGTTTCGCCGGATGCCTACACGGACGCGCTTCATGCAAGTTTGAGGGGAATTTCGGCGGCGCAGATCGCCGATTCGATGTGCTCGCACCTGCGTATAAGCGTTGAAGAAAAGCAAGGTCTTCTCGAGACTTTTTCCGTTCAGGAGCGTCTGCAAAAGCTTGCCGAGGTTCTTGAAACCGAGATCGAAAAGCGGCAGCTTGACCGTTCGATACATTCGCGAACGAAAAAGCAGATGGATAAGCACCAGCGCGAGTATTACCTGAACGAGCAGATCAAGGCCATCCACAAAGAACTCGGCCGCAAGGACGAAAAGGCGGAGCTCGAAGATCTCAAGCGCAAGATCGAGGAAGCGGGAATGAGCGAAGAGGCCCGCGAAAAGGCAATGCAGGAATTTGCCCGGCTCGAGGCAATGCCGCCGATGTCGGCGGAAAGCACCGTTTCGCGGACATATCTCGACTGGCTGATAAACGTGCCGTGGACGCAGCGTTCTGAAGAACTCGAGGATCTGACCGAAGCCGAAAAAACGCTTAACGAGGATCATTACGGCCTCGAAAAGATCAAGGAGCGTATTCTCGAATTTCTGGCGGTTCGCCAACTCGTCCGTAATCCGAAGGGAACAATTCTTTGCTTTGTCGGTGCTCCGGGTGTCGGTAAAACATCGCTTGGGAAATCGATCGCCAATGCGACGGGACGCAAGTTTGTACGCCTTGCGCTTGGCGGCGTTCACGACGAGGCCGAAATTCGCGGTCACCGGCGTACCTATATCGGAGCGCTGCCCGGCCAGATAGTGCAGTTGATGAAACGCGCCGGCACGATCAATCCGGTGATTTTGCTTGACGAGGTCGATAAGTTGGGCCGCGATTTCCGCGGTGACCCGAGCGCGGCGCTGCTTGAGGTGTTAGATCCTGAGCAGAACAACACGTTCCGTGATCATTATCTCGACGTCGATTACGACCTCTCGCACGTTTTCTTTATTGCGACGGCGAACGTTCTGCATACGATCCCGCCCGCGCTCCAGGACAGGCTCGAGGTACTGCACCTTTCCGGTTACACGGAGCGAGAAAAACTCGAAATAGCAAAACGCCATTTAATACCAAAACAGTGTGAGAACAGCGGTATCGATGCAGACGCTGTTAAGTTCACCGACGACGGAATTCTCGAAACGATACGGCACTACACACGTGAAGCCGGTGTCCGAAATCTCGAACGCGAGATCGGTTCATGCCTGCGCAAGATCGCCCGCAAGTATGTCGTGTCGGACGCGAAGAACGATTTCCGCGTTATTGTTGACGCCGAAAAAGTTCAGGAACTGCTCGGCACGATCCGCTTTCGCAAACAGGACATCGCGCGCAAGAGCGAGATCGGCCTTGTGAACGGATTGGCCTGGACGGAGGTCGGCGGCGATGTGCTGCAGGTTGAAGCGACGATCGTCAAGGGCAAGGGCGATGTGACCCTTACCGGAAAGCTTGGCGAAGTGATGCAGGAATCGGCCCGTGCGGCGCTTACCTGCGTTCGTACGCGCGCTGAATCGCTCGGCATCGATCCGGACGATTTTAGTAAAAAAGACCTTCACATCCATGTTCCCGAAGGCGCAATTCCGAAGGACGGCCCTAGCGCGGGTATCACGATGGCCACAGCTATGGTATCGGCGTTGACGTGCAAGCGTGCGCGTCACGATGTGGCGATGACCGGCGAGATAACGCTTCGGGGTAAGATACTGCCTATCGGCGGCATCAAGGAAAAACTCCTCGCGGCTCACCGCTTTGGCTTGAAGACCCTTATTTTATCTAAGGAAAACGAAAAAGACCTTGCAGATATTCCCGAAGAAGTGCGTGAGGACCTGACAATTCATCTGGTGGATACGATCGATGAGGTGCTGAAATTTGCGCTCGAGATCGAGAAAGCCGAAGAACCGCTTGAGACGCCGCACCTTTGGTCGGCCGATGCACCGGCAACCGCGGATATCACCACATCGGTTGAGTAGATTTGTCGAGAGGTCTGGGAAGCCATAACTAAGAGCTACGGTATCAGCGGTGAAAGTTTCCCGCTGATACCGTAGCTCTTATAATATTTAAGGTTGTCCGGCGGCACTCGTCGCCTCTCCGGCGATAATGTTGTATACCTTCAATTCTTCAGGAGCCCCTTCCTTAACACCTAGTTCCTCGAGCAGAGGCATAAGCGTTTGGGCAAATTTTTCAAATGATTCACGTGAGTCCCATATGTCGCTCACGCGTAGATTGTCAGTGTCTCCGAAGCAGACATGGTATAGTCTGCCCGCGGGAGCGCCGACACCCGCCTGGTCCAGACGTTTGACGACCTCATCGTACTTTGCCGCGGTCATACCCTGCGGCGCGAATCTCAAAACAACAGCCATAATCCCTCCTTGGTTATGGAGAACCATAACCAGCTAAAAGAAACAGTCTTCTGTCGAGAGGCAATGATAATATCACGGATCACTCGAAGATCGCAGCAAAATTGTGTCGAAGATGGTCAATTTTGAGTATCCAGAATGGGATCACATTTCGGAGCGTTGTCTTACCGTTCTGTCGGGTATTGTGTGACTTTCGGGCTAAATGACGTCTTTCGCTTTCTCACCCTTGATAGATCGTTATTAACCACGCGCGTTATCACAAAAACTCCCAGTGAAGTTACGACAATTCCCAGGACGTTCAAAACAAAGGAGAGAATCCGGGTTTCAAGGATTTGCTCGTCCACGTCGGTGGTTAGCCCAAATATGATATACACAGCCACCCAAACTGGGATGACGCCTATTTGGGCGGCGGCGGCCAGTCCGATAAGCTCACGACGCCCGGCGTCGTCGATGGACGAAAATCCGGCGGCGATCCCGACGATGCTCGAAATCAGCAGACTTGTGAGAATTGAACTAAACTCGCTGTACCGAAGAGGCGGGCTTGTTATGGCGGCAACCACCATCCCGCCGCCAACAAGAACTAATATTGAAACCGCAAAAGTGGCCAATCCCTGCACGACAAGCTTCCATTGTGATGACCATGCCCCAAAACCGATCGCAAGCAAGATCGGCAGCAGCGGAAGAAAAAGGAGTCCGCCGATTATCAGCAAGATCTGCTGTTGAATCAGGCCGTAGGCCAACAAACATGCGGCTATAAATACCCTGATCGCCAAACCATAGGTTAGGTGGCTAAACTGCCACAACTCTTCGAGCAGGTCGGTAGACGGTTCTGCGAGAGGCCTCGTTATTTCACCAAGACCTTCGTCGGAAAAGATCGAGCGTGGTTGCCGCAGGGTCAGAGAAAATTCATTTTTGTCAAAAAAATCTGCCTTTAGGAGTTCATCGACGAAGCGTTTCGCCTTTGGCGTTGAGGTTTCAATGTCTACAACATCCTGATTTTTGATCGTGCCGTCTGCGTTATGACAAGTTGAATTATAAAGAGAGACTTTGTGGATACCGCTTGAAAATGCAATTTGCATCACATTTTTTCCACGGCCAGCCGGAGCATGAATCTTTACTAAACGCATACCCGCCCCCTTGAAACATCTTCTATTTTACTCTTGCTTCTAAACATTGTAAACTATTGAAACAAAATGGTTTGTCTTTAAGAAAGCGCATATTTTCGAAAGGGATATTCAACAAAGGTCGGCTAATTGGTTCAGTAATAATAGTTTTGATCGTCCAATGACCGTGTTTTTGAGATCGTTGTGTTTGGTTTCTTACAAAACATCAGATCCGTTTTTTGTCGTACGAATTGGTTGAATTAGAATGACTTCCTGTAGATATTTTGTTGCTTAGACCGATCGCGCGTTAAGCGGAGTCTTAACACGATAGGTCGAAAAATCGAGAACTTTGTACCTATAACTAATTTTTTTTTCCGCTATTTAATTAATAATTTCTAATTGATAATTAAATAATTATTTGCAGAGATTCATTTACTGGGTACAATTCTCCGTGAAACCCAGATGAGAATAACCTCCGCAGAATTTGTAAAAAGCGCGTTCAAGCCAAGTCATTACACAACTGACGGATTGCCGGAGATCGCGTTTCTCGGCCGCTCGAATGTCGGCAAGTCGTCGCTTATAAATTCGTTGCTTCAGCGAAAAGGACTCGCACGCACGTCAAATACGCCCGGCCGGACTCAAAGCATCAATTTTTTCCTGATAAACGAGAGCTTTTACTTTGTTGATCTGCCGGGCTACGGTTTTGCAAAAGTCTCAAAAAAAATGCGCGAGGGGTGGGGAATAATGGCGGAGGAATACCTTGCGTCGCGGCCGGACCTTGCGCTGTCGATCCAACTTGTTGATTCCCGGCACAAGCCAACGTCGCTCGACACTCAGCTGCACGAATGGCTCGTTTTTCACGGAAAACCGCAGATGATAGCGGCGACAAAAGCCGATAAGCTGTCTAAGTCGCAGCTTCAGCGGTCGTTGAAGGAGATCGGCGATGCTTTGCCGGGCAGCGAACTTATTGCGTATTCGTCCGAAACTGGACTTGGAAGAGACACTCTCTGGGCGGCAATTCAGGCCTCGATAAAAAAATCCGCAAATAATAGTTGATTTGTCGTCTAAAATATAGTAATTATTAAGCATCCCTTATACTCGAGGATTCTTGAGCAAGCTCCAGGGCTTAAATCATTGGCGTAACTGCGAACACCCCTACGATTTTCTCCACTTTGAATCTCATACCGAAAATTGAACGGGTTTAAGAACACTATAAGTCGAATAAAAGCTGAAATTCTCGCAAAAATAAGTCCCCACAAAATAATTGAAAAACATGGCTACCAAAACATCACCAAATCGTAAAGCGAAAACTGCAAAGGCGGAGGACGCGTTCGGGCCGATCGAGGATACCAAGGAATCTGCGGAATCGGCAGAGTCTGACGGCGCAGCTGGCGAATCTCCGGCGGAAAATACTGAGGCTACGGCCGCACGGGCGGTTGCCGCTGACAACGGCGCACCGCTAAATCTGGCCGGGCTCAAGGATATGTCCATAAGCGAGCTGACGCATATCGCCAAGGAAATGGGCATTGACGGGGCGACCGGCCTACGCAAACAAGAGCTTATCTTTAAGGTGCTTGCGGCCCAGACCGAAAAGAGCGGTTTGATCTTTTCAGAAGGTGTGCTTGAGACATTGCCGGACGGTTTCGGCTTTTTGCGTGCTCCCGAATACAACTACCTGCCTGGTCCGGACGATATCTACGTCAGCCCGTCACAGATCCGCAAATTTGATCTGCGCACAGGCGATACTGTTTCGGGTCAGATTCGGCCGCCGAAGGAAGGCGAACGATATTTTGCGCTTATCAAGGTCGAAGCGATCAATTTCGAGGCGCCCGAGCAATCGCGCGAAAAGGTGTTTTTCGATAACCTGACTCCGCTGTATCCTGACGAGCAACTGCACATGGAGGTAACGACCGAAAATATTTCGGCCCGTGTCATCGACCTCGTAACACCCATAGGCAAGGGCCAACGTGCTTTGATCGTCGCTCCGCCGCGTACGGGTAAAACGATGCTGCTGCAGACGATAGCAAACTCGATAACCGAGAATCACCCGGAAACCACGTTGATCGTTCTGTTGATCGACGAACGACCGGAAGAGGTTACTGACATGCAGCGTTCTGTTCGCGGTGAGGTCATCTCGTCAACGTTCGACGAACCGCCGACGCGGCACGTTCAGGTAGCCGACATGGTCATCGAAAAGGCCAAACGGTTGGTCGAACACAAGCGCGACGTTGTCATTTTGCTCGATTCGATCACGCGTCTCGCGCGTGCGCATAACGCTGTTGTGCCCCCATCCGGCAAGATCCTGTCCGGCGGTATCGATTCGAATGCTTTGCAGCGTCCGAAACGCTTTTTTGGTGCCGCCCGAAATATCGAAGAAGGCGGAAGCCTGACGATCATTGCGACCGCTCTGATCGACACGGGTTCGCGTATGGATGACGTTATTTTCGAAGAGTTTAAGGGAACCGGTAACTCGGAAATTCACCTTGACCGCAGGTTGTCCGATAAGCGTCTGTTCCCGGCAATTGATCTTCAGCGTTCGGGTACGCGTAAAGAGGAATTGCTCATCGGCAAGGAAGACCTCAATCGCATTTGGGTCATGCGCCGCGTGCTAAATCCCCTGTCACCCGTCGAACAAATGGAAGTTGTGCTCGAGCGGCTCGGCAAGACAAAGACAAACGCGGAATTCCTGGCATCGATGCAGACGTAGCGAAATTGGGACGGCTCGAATTGGCTGCGTAGTGCCGAAAGACTGTGTACATAAGTCTTGGGAGGCGACTCCAGCCGCTCAAGAGATGATCGAATTTGAGCTGTAATTTGGTAAGTCTTTCAGATCTTGATTAAATCGTGAATTGTGGGAAGTGTTTGACGATTTCTCCGATTCACGATTTACTATTTACGGTCCACTTTTATGCGCGTAGCCGTAATTTCTGCCGAGGCAGTTCCATATTCCAAAACAGGTGGTTTGGGCGATGTCGCCGGCGCTTTGCCTAAAGCGCTGAAGGGAATCGGTGTCGATTCGCTTCTTGTTACGCCCTGTTATCTTCAGACAAAAGGCGAATTTCTTTGGCATACCGCTATAGACGATCTTTGGATCGATTGGCGCGGTAGTTCGTTTCGAGCAAAGGCGTTTTATAGCGAGGCGAACGGCTCACCGACCTTTCTAATCGACGCTCCGGAATATTTTCATCGCGATTCGATCTACGGCTATCGCGAAGACTACGAGCGCTTCGCATTCTTTAACCACGCAGCCTTGATCCTTTTGCAGCGGATAGGTGCGGCGCCGGACATCGTTCACCTGAACGACTGGCATTGCGGGTTTGCGGCGGTCGAGATCGCGATAAAACGCCGCTGGGACGACTATTGGCGCAACACGCGGACGGTCTTTTCTATCCACAACATGGCGTACCAGGGCGGGTTTGACGCGGACGAGCTGTGGAAGTTCGGGTTTGGCGGTGAATGGGAGAGCAACGCGTTCATGTTCAATGGCTATGCTTCTGCGATGAAGGCGGGTCTGGAAGTTTCCGATATGCTCTCGACCGTCTCCCGCCGCTACGCAAAGGAGATACAGATGCCGGAGAACGGTTATGGCCTTGACTGGCTGACACGTCAGCGTGCGAACCGGCTTGTTGGAATTACTAACGGCGTCGACTACGAGATTTGGAACCCGTCGGCCGATCCTGAATTGCCGGCACATTTTGATCGCAGCGATCTTAGCGGCAAACGGGAATGCAAACGAGCGCTGCTTGAACAATTTCATCTGCCCGTGGAACTTGACCGGCCGATAGTTGCGAACATCACACGGCTTACCGCGCAAAAGGGAGTCGATCTGATGATGCAGGTCGCGGGAGAATTGCTCGCAGCCGGAGCGTATGTGATCTCGCTCGGTTCCGGAGAGCGGCATTACGAAGAGTTTTGGCAGCGTTTGCGTGACCACGCTCCGCACCAGGTCGGCATTTATCGAGGTTACAACGAACGCCTCGCGCATTTGATCGAAGCGGGTGCCGATATCTTTATG
>DATJGV010000014.1:0-8548 GCA_035494575.1 Pyrinomonadaceae bacterium
GAATTGCCGATGTTCGCGTTGATCTTTACGAGAAAATTGCGCCCGATCGCCATCGGCTCGCTTTCAGGATGATTAATGTTTGCGGGAATGATCGCGCGGCCGCAAGCAACCTCGTCGCGGACAAATTCGGGCGTTACAAATTTCGGGATCGATGCTCCGAACGACTCGCCTTCGTGCTGGTGATAAAGCGATGAGCGGTCGTCGCCCGCTCCGTTCTGCATTGTCTCGAAGGCTATCTGCCGGCCCAGGTTTTCGCGTATCGCGACGTATTCCATTTCCGGCGTGATGACGCCGCGTCGGGCATAGTGCATCTGTGTCACGCACCGGCCCGGTTTTGCCCTTAATGGCGCGCGTTTCAAACCGGGAAATTCTTCCAGCTTTCCGTTTTCCTTGACCTTGGCGACCTCCTCGGCACCTTTCGTTAAATATCCGTTGTCTTGCGGCAGGATCTCACGTCCCTGATACTCTTCAACATCACCTCGTGCCACGATCCAATCCCGCCGTAGTGGTGGAAGGCCGTCGCGAACGTCGTACTTTCCTGTCGGGTCGGTCCATACTCCGCTGGTGTCGTAAACGCGCACCGGGGGATTTTCTACCAATGTTCCGTCGAGGTCTTTGGACGGGCTAAGCGCGATCTCGCGAAACGGAATGCGTAAGGCGTGTCCGCCGCTGTTTACGGCGTTGCCGTTTGTTTCAACGTAAATCTTGCGCGAATTTGCAAGTTTGACTTCGTCGCTGGTTTTCTCTGTTGGCTGCGTTGAACCGCCCGTTACCGCAGGTGGTACTGGCTTGATCTCTTTCATTGTTTTTCTCCCTTCGTCGGTATTATCCGCATCAGGTTTTAGGAGTCGCGCTTGAAATAAAGCGCCTCTCAGCTTTTCAGCTCCTCCGAAAACTGAACTTTTTATGATTGTAAGCCAGAACCCGCGATTGTCGAAAGCACTAATGCACCGACACAATTCTTTTGATCATTTTTTCCAACTTACTTACAACTTTTCTACTGAACGCGTATACTAAGAAAGCAGATCACTTCTCTGTTTTAAAAATCTAACGAATTGAATTATGCGAAATCTTGTTCTGGGAATAATAGCTTTGATTTGTCTGGATATAGGTTTCGTTTATTACACTTCAGTGGGGCTTCAGAGGGACCTTACCGTAAACAAAGCTCCGACACCGGAGCAGACCGCCACGGCTGCGGCTCCTTCAGGTATATCAAATAATTTAACGGCCGCTTCTGGTCCTTCGGCTGATAATACTGCCGGACCGACTGATATCGCAGCCGTAAAAGCGGACTCGGAGGAGGTTTTGAATGATCGGGGTGTCCGCTCATCAATGCAGCGTCGCGCATCGGGCGTAAAAGCTCGCCAACGATCGAACGAGTACAGATCAGCAGCCCGAACCAAGGTCCTTTTCGCACCGGTTATCTTTTATGTCCCGCGACATTCTACAACTGCGACGGAGCGAGTTGTGTATGTCAAAAACACCCGCGAACTAAATCCTGCTGCTGAAAAACAATTTGTAAGGACCGCACCGAAGTCAGAAAACCGATCGCTTGTCGCCCGCGTTTGGCCCGTTATCAAAAAGCCCTACGACTGGATAAAAGTGCTTGGTTCAAAGTTTAACTGATCGTCTCACACCCAGCCTCGGCTCCTGCCGAACTCTTACACCGCAAAATTCCATCTGATCGACGGCGCAACGCCGTGGCCTTTGTTCGATTCCATACCGTCGCTGCCGCAGGTTGAGGAGTACGATTGAAAAACTGCTTAGTCGAAGAGGATCGAAGTTTGTCTGCGAAGATTTTTTGCGGGCGGGTTGTGCATTTCATTTGATCAAGCAGTTTGCCGGCAAGATTTTCTTTGAGAGGAATTGAAAAAATATGAAAAGAATGGTTATAACCGCGATCCTCGGCTTAGCCGCAGCGGGCGCGATGGGATGTTCATCCGAGACGACAAATTCGAATTTACGCAATACGAACATGATGAACACCACGACCAATTACAGCACTTCGAACCTGAACACCAACATGAGCTCGAGCAACATGAACACGAGCATGAACACAAACATGAGCAATACGGGAAACATGGGCAACCGGCCGATGAATTCCAATATGAGCAATCGTCCGGTTAGCAATATGAGCACAAACAGAAACGGGAATATGAGATAAGGAGTTCCGGCAGATCGGCCCGGCCGCATCAACGCCGCATTTAGCCTGGACAAAATTGAAAGTTCGGCCGCGCGAAGTTCCGCTTGTGCGATAGCGGAATCTGGATTGATTCTCCTGTCTTCGTGCGGCCGTTGCTTTTTCTAATGGCATCGCACTTGCGTTAATTATCCTGCTAATAGTTTTTTGAACGAAGACCCGGCACGAAAGGCCGGTCTTGTAATTTTGTCTTTATAAAAGGTTTGCGGGCAAACACCCGGCGAACGGCTGCGTAAGGTTGTTCCCGGCGCAAGGTTTCAATGCGCACTAAATCAATTCGCCCGTGCGTTTTTGCCCCTGGAGGAATTATGACAGAAAAATTCATTTGTCTTTTGATCTTTATCATCAGCGTTGCCGGCATGAGTTCATGTGCGAAAAATTCGTATAGCACAAACTCGACGACGGCAAACGGCTCAACGTACAACAGCGAGTTTGGAAATACTTCAAACACCGCCTACAACAGTTCGAACGCGATGACGAATTCGGCGTCAAATGCCGGTGAAAGTGCGAGCGACGACAACGACTTTATGAAGGAAGCCGCGGTCGGTGGAATGGCCGAGGTCGAGATGGGAAAACTTGCCGCGACAAAGGCAACGAGCGCCGACGTCAAGAAATTTGGCCAGATGATGGTTGACGATCATACGAAGGCTAATAATGACCTGAAAGCTCTTGCCGCGAAAAAAGGTGTCACGCTTCCGACCGATCTTGATTCGAGCCATAAAGCGACGATGGACGATCTTCGCGAGCAGGCCGCAGCAGACTTCGACAAGGAATATGTCGAGGAGATGGTGGACGACCACGAAGAGGACGTAGCGAAATTTGAGGACGAAGCTAAGAATGCCACAGACCCGGACGTTCGCGCCTTTGCGCAGAAAACGCTGCCGGTGCTGCAAAAACACCTTGACGCGATAAAGAGCATTCAAGCCAAGATGAAATAAGGAGGGAGAGCGATGGCAGCAAACGATAGTACAGGCACGGCGCTCGGCCTGCAGGACATTCAAAGCGGCGATCCGCGTGTGCACACGAACCAGATCAAAGTTGCGTTAAAGGAGCTTTCCGATCACGTTCGTCGTGACGTTGAAAAGATCGAGGACCAAAGGGCTCGTGCGCTTTTCGAAACGACGGCTGAGGTTCTGGACGGGCTGCATAATGCCTATGACCATTTTGAAACCCGCTCGGAACCGGCCTGGAAATAAATACGGAGAAAAACAATGGCCAGATGTGAAGTTTGCGGTAACGATTATTATCTTTCCTTCGAAGTTGTAACGGCCGGCAGCCGCCATATTTTCGACAGTTTCGAGTGTGCGATACACAAGCTTGCGCCGATCTGCGCTCATTGCGGCTGCAAGATCGTCGGCCACGGCATCGAGGCAAACGAAACGTTTTACTGCTGCGCAAATTGCGCCAAGCAATCAGGGGTCGAAGGCGTGGCCGATCACGTCTGGGGAAGAGAAGGCGAAAAGGTGACAGTATGAATCAGGCAATATCAACTGACGCAACAAGTAAAATTTCGGTCGGCGAGGTGAGGAAACTCTTGGAGATGGGCCGCGACGTAACAATCGTCGACTCACGGTCGGCTGATGCATGGGGAGAATCGAACATTAAGGCAAAAGGTGCGGTCCGGATCCCGCCCGACGATATTGAAAGATATATCGGCGGTGTGTCGCCGGACGAATTTATCGTCACATACTGCACCTGACCGAACGAAGCATCCAGCACCCGTGTGGCGCAGTTTTTGTCGGATCGCGGATTTCGTGACGCTCATCCGCTGATCGGCGGTTTTGACGCCTGGCAGGAAGCGGAACTGCCAGTCGAAAGTAAATGATAAATGGCCGTCAGTCACCTGCATTAACTGGCGGTCTATAGGAGAAGAATCGATTGAACTGTTTGATAAAGACCATGCCCCCGAGCGAAGAGGATTTTGTGGGAACTGATCGGGGTCGCAACCAACTTTCTTTCCGGACCCACATCCGGAAAAATACTCACTATTCACAAGGAGGTTCAGAAAATGGCTAGTAGATACGGATACGAGGATCAACGAAGAGGACGCGGCTATGGCCGAAGCGAGTACGGCCCCGAGCCGGGCAGAGGGCGCTTTGGCAGCTCACGTTTCGGCGCCGGCGATTTTCGCGGTGATGACCGCGAGGAAAATTATTTCGGCAGCGGACGCCAAAGTTACGGCGAGGGCTACAGGGGTGGCAGCTCCTATCGCGAAGATACCTATCCGCGCGATTTCGAAGGCGGATATGGCAGTTACGAAGGCCCGCGCCGATTTAGCGATGCCGATCGGAGTTACGGCGGAGCTTACCAAAGCGATTATGAACGCGGGTACGGAGAAGATTGGCGTGCCCGCAACATTGGTGGCTATACGGGCCAGACCCGGTACGGCACCAGCACCTACGGACGCAGCGAATATGGCCCCGGCTATCCGGAATCGGAAAGAGGCTTTGAGAGCGGTCGCGGCTACGAGGGCAGAGACCGCGGTTGGTGGGATCGTGCGTCGGACGAGGTCTCGTCGTGGTTTGGTGATAAGGAGGCCGAACGCCGTCGCCAAATGGACGAAAGGAGAGAGGGTAATTTCCGGGGACGCGGGCCGAAAAATTACACACGCTCGGACGAGCGTATCCGGGAGGACGTCAACGACCGTTTGACCGATTATGCGTACATCGACGCATCCGACATCGACGTTAAGGTAAACAATAGCGAGGTGATCCTAAGTGGTACTGTTGACAGTCGTTATGACAAACGGCTTGCCGAAAGTATTGCCGAGGATGTCACGGGCGTCAGGAACGTTGAAAACCATATTCGCGTAAACCGTGACACTGCAACGACCGGCGATTGGTCATACAGCGATACGGCGGGCCATACCGAGACGAGTACCGGCACGACAGGCACAAGCCGAAGCAAAACGGCGGGACGCTGATTTCGCTGATTTTGTTTCCCGAACGCGCACCTTTTTGGGTGCGCGTTCCCGTCTGGAGGTGTTATGAACAACGGACAAGCTAAACAAGAGATCGGTGAGGAAAAACGCGAAAGTGGTGAGCCCGGCGGCGGCCAGGGCCGCGTAGACGAGGTCGGAAAGTCCGGAGTTTACCCGGTCTCCGAAATTGAAAACGCCCCTAACGATGCTGTGGTTCAGGGCGAAAAATCTTTTGGGCAAGGTGAACGCGGCGCCGAAGGGTATAAAGATGCGGGTTCATCGGAAATTTTTTATCTTAACGATGAGAAAAAGAAAGAGGGCCGGTAAACGGGTTTGCTTGTAAGGAGAAAAAGTCATGAGGAGAGATTATTACGGAGAACCGACGCGGGAAAGAGATTACGGGTATCGGCGATATTACGGCGGCAGTCCGAATTTCGGAAGCGCCCGGAGCGATTACGGTGATCGCGCATACGGGGGCAGGCTGAACGCCGAAGGCGTGGATCGAGGCTGGTGGGACAAGACATCTGACGAAGTTTCCTCGTGGTTTGGCGACGAAGACGCCGAGCGCCGGCGCAGAATGGATGAACGCCGCGAAGCAGGCAGCAGACGAAACATGGGACGGCGGTCCTACCTTGGAAATGCATATTATTCGCCGGAAATGTTTGGGCGCAATTGGCGCAATATGCGAGCTCGCGACGTGATGACACGCAGTGTCGCTACAGTACATCCGGACGACTCCGCCCGACATGCTGCACAGATGATGGCCGACTGCGATTGTGGTGCAATTCCGGTCGTTGATTGGAACGGACGTATGATCGGAATGATAACTGACAGGGACATTACATTGCGGCTCGTTGCCGAAAATATGAATGTGGAAGATGCTCGCGTGGGCGATTGCATGACGGACGAGGCTTTTGCATGTAACGAAAACGATTCGATCGAGACGTGTATGCGGTCGATGTCGCACCATCAAATACGGCGAATGCCGATTGTCGACGACCGAAATCGTGTCGTGGGCATAGTGAGCCAAAGCGATCTGGCGCAGCATGCGGGCGATAATTCCGGAATGGGTGAACGGCGGGCTGTCGCAGATGTTGTATGCGCAGTTTCCGAACCATCATGGAGTTCTTACAGATAGGTTGCGGGTATGACGCCGGACCTGGCGTTGGGGCCGGTTACGGTGTTTTCTGGCCGATTCTTGCGAAACGCTGCCGGAACTGCATGCGGTTTAGATATGCCGCCGGCGAAGGCGATACGCATCTTGGATCTGGCAATAAGGTCTAATAACGCAACGCGTACGAAAATTGAAATAAGGAGTAATATTATGCAAGACACATCACAAATTAGGGAACACATGAACGTCCTCGGGTCGGACGGGCGACATATCGGAACGGTCGATCGCATTAAAGGTGAGAAGATAATTCTTACCAAGAACGATCCGATGTCACACGGCAAACACCATGCGATACCGGCCGACTGGGTAAGCTCTGTCGATCAGAACGAAGTTCGGCTTAATCAAACGACCGAAGAGGCGTTTACAAACTGGATGGACGCAGAGAAAAGCGGCGACCGGACGGTGACGATGTCATATCCCGAATTGGGACTTGTGGCCGCAACGCGCGGCGCATTAGGCGTCGGCTTAGGCCTGTTGCTTTCAAACGCTTTATCAAGGAATAAACGAAAGGCCATCGGGCTGCCGCTTTTTATCGGAGGGGTTCTCAGCTCGATCCCGATCGGGATGCACATTTTCCATAAAAAGCCGTCCGAAACGGAACACTGATCTATGAAACCGGGACCGCACATCCTGAGAACGCTGCTCCTGCTCGCGCTTATCGAATTCGGCTGCGGGCAAGCGCCGCACGGCCTTGCCGAAAACCAAGTCGTTTCAGCTCCGGCCGGCGATGTACAGTTTCGTGTCGAAACCGTCGCAAGCGGATTGGAAGTTCCCTGGGCGTTCGCGTTCCTGCCGAACGGAAATATGTTGTTTACCGAGCGGCGGGGCCGAATTCGGGTCATTGAGAACGGAAAGCTAAGGCCCGATCCGGTGTTTACCGTTCCAGATGTCGAGCCTTCGGGCGAAAGCGGATTGATGGACATCTCGCTGCATCCGAATTTTGCGGCTAACGGATTCGTTTATATCTCTTATGCGTATAGCAAAGACGGCCGTTTTGTCCGTGTCGCCCGTTACAAATTTGACGGCAAGACGTTCAGCGATCCAAAAACGATAATCGACAATATTCCGGCGGCGCAGTTTCATGCTGGAACGCGGTGCCGGTTCGGTCCGGATGGTAAATTGTATGTCACGACGGGCGACGCAACACAGCGCGAGTTAGCTCAAAAAATGGATTCGATAAACGGCAAGACGCTGCGTTTGAACGACGACGGCACCGTGCCGCAGGACAATCCTTTTGTTGATCAGCAAGGAGCGCGGCAGGAGATATGGTCGCTCGGCCACCGGAACTCACAGGGTCTTGCGTGGCAGCCGGACTCGGGACTGATGTTTCAAACGGAGCATGGACCAAGTGGTTTTGACGGGCCCGGAGGCGGCGACGAGGTTAACATCGTCGAACGCGGCAAAAATTACGGCTGGCCCGTCATTCATCATAAAGATGCAAAAGCCGGCCTCGAATCGCCGCTGCTCGAATACACTCCGGCGTGCGCTCCGGCGAGCGCGATGTTCTACAACGGTTCGGCGTTTCCGCAATTCAAAGGCAATTTCTTTTTCGGATGTCTCCGTGGAACGCGCATCATCCGGGTGGTTTTGGACGGACGAAAGGTTGTTTCGCAGGAAGACCTTTTAAAGAACACATACGGCCGCATCCGCGAAATGGAACAGGGACCGGACGGATATATCTACTTTTCAACGTCCAACCGTGACGGTCGCGGCTCGCCGGCAAATGGCGACGACAGGATAATGAGATTGGTTCCGGCAAAATGAGAGTGCAGAAGCCCGCACGGCGAATCTGGATCGCAGAAATTCCGGTTGGCCTGATCACTAGACAAGGGAGGTTAAACATGGCTACGCAAAAACAAATTGAGGCAGCGAGAAAAAATATCAAGAAGGCGCAAAAGGCCTGGAAAGAGATGTCGCACACCGAACATGCCCGAAGTCAGCCGCAGGGCCGGGGGCGTGCCAAGCCCGGGTCGACCGGCGAAGGCGATTTTTATCGAATAGAGGTACGGCCGAAAAGCGAGTTTGTTACTTTTCGTAATCAGGACGTAGGCGAACCCGGCGGCATCGAGCGGCTTGCAGGAAAGCGAAAGAGCGGCTCGTGGGACACTGTTACATGGCTCGTAAGTAAAGACTTTGCACATATCGAAGGCTCAAAGCTGGTTCCCGATCACCCCGAAGCAAAGGACCTTTTCAACAAGCTCGGGAGTACGCCGAAACATGTAAAAGGCGATGTCTTTACGGCAAAAGACCGGCC
>DATJGV010000015.1:0-9883 GCA_035494575.1 Pyrinomonadaceae bacterium
TACGGCGTGACAGGTCTCTTGCGGCGATCTGCGGATTCGCTCGCGAGCGAAACATCGCCTCAGACGCGTAGATATTTCCGAGCCCACAGACCTTTGTCTGGTCGAGCAGAAACTCCTTCAGGCTGCGGCCGGAGGCATCCAATTTCGCACGCAGATATTCCGGCGTGAATTCGTCCGAAAATGGTTCCGGCGCAAGCTTTTTCAGCTCCTTTGCTTCGCCGAGGTGTTCGGATTTGACGATCTTCATCAATCCGAAATGCCGCGTATCCTGAAAAACGAGCCGCTTTTCGTCTCCGAAATAAAAAACCGCGTGGGTAAATTTCGGGTCTTCGCGGTCAGATGTCAACAGCATAAATCTCCCCGACATCCGCAAATGGGTGATCAGAGTTTGGTCGTTATCAAGATCGAAAAGTATGTGCTTTCCCCGGCGATGGATGAAATTTATTGTCGAGTTTTTTAGCTTCGCGGCAAATTCATTTGGCGTGGTGTCAGGCGCAAGTCGCGGCCGCAGCAACCTGGCGGACACAACTTTGCGACCTTTTATCAGAGTGTCCAGCGACCTTGCGACATGTTCGACCTCGGGAAGTTCGGGCATGCAGATATCTTAATCGCTGATGTCCCCGAACGAAAACGCAGAAAGTCCAAAATAATTATGAATCAAAAAGTTCTAATTCATAATTATTTTCGGTGATCTATTGTTTGGGCTTTCCGCGACTGGTGTTGTCCTGACGCGACGTCGCCATGTTTTTCTTATCGGCGTTTTGGGTTACCTCACGCATTCGCTGGTTGTTTTTGTTTTTGTTTTCGCCGTCCTTTTTCTGTCGCGTTTTTTCGCTCATAAATTGGATACTCCTTTTGCCTGGTAGCGCAGCAAAGCGCCGATCCCGCCGGCTTCTTTTAGCAGGTTTTTATCCTCGATGAACCTGATCTCGTCGGCTGAAAGTGTTGCTTGTTTTATCAGTTCGTCGATGATCATTCCGCGCAGGCTTGCCGAGGGAAGGCCCTCGTCCGCGCCTGGAGCGTAGTCGCTGAGAACCATCAACATTTCGCCGCTGTCGTACTTTATCGAATCGAAATCTGCATTGATGTACAACTCCCGGACCTGACCGTTCAGCAGCGCCGCCAACGTTTTTTCGGCTCCGATCACGCCGACTCCGCCATCGTAATTTTGATCAAACAGGAAATCGATCTTTTTCTTGTCCTCGAGCGTGTCGTCAAAGTGAATTGCTCTTTGAGCGGCTTCGAGAAGTTCATGCGGCGGCGTGTGAACATTCATGGGAATGGAGCCGACGACACGTTCCTCAATGTCTTTCGGCAATTCGGCTCGAAGCAGCGGAATTATCACCGTTTCGTCGCCGGCCAGAATTATTTTATCGATCCTCTCACGGCGAATGATCTTTGACAGTTCTTCGACCGCTTCTTTTGCGTGCTGCTGGTGAAAGTTTTCGACGTGACGCTGATAGCGCGCCTGTGACCATCCGCCAACCTCGGTCCGATTGGTTTTAACGTTCTCGACATCGCGTCGCTCGCGTGTTTCGCCGCCTTGAAATACATAAATATGAGCCGAGTTCGTGTCCGCCAGCAGCACCGCAAACGCCGGATGTTGTTCGAGCAGGCGGACAAGCGGATAAACGTGCGGCTTGTCGAAAACGAAAAAATGATCTTCTTCGAACGGCACGTTGTACCCCAGACCTTCGAAATAGTTCATTCCCGAACATGCGAATATCGCAACGCCTTTTGTCGCCGGATCGACGCCATCGAGAAAATCCAGAATGCGTTTGCCGTCATCATCAAAGCTTTTTCGCCGCGGGCTTCGCATTTCGAAATCTTCGGCGTTTTGCTTGATCGACGTTTCGGCCGACATCTTGTAGTTAAATTTCCCGTTTTGGTCCGGCTCGGTGTTGAAATACGCCGAGATAAACGGGAGATCGGTCGGCTCGAAATCCAACAGCTTTTTCACAAGGTTGTTTTGCTGCATTTTTCCACCTCCGCTCGTTTTGCAGAATTATCCTCAATGCACAATATCGCGGCTCATTTCCTGCTGAGCACGCTGCCGCCCTTTATCAAACGCGTTCTTTGTTTCATGCAGTAATCCCTGCGAACGGTTTTTTAGATCGGCGATCTTTCCCCTGACTGCTTTTTGGGTTTTCGTTTTTAGACTGATGCCCTGGTCGCGGATCAGCGCCCGACGACGGTTGCCGCCCTTCGGATCGAACAGATACATCAGCATCGCGCCGATCCCGAGGCCGGCGATCAATGCCAAAATCTTTTTCATCTTTATACCTCCTGTGTGTTCGCAGCGCAGTTGTGTTGCGCTCACATTTACCATTTGTTGTCCGCAACTCGCGTGCCTTGCAGTTTTGCCCCGGATCGACACCAAAAACGAGATCTATATGAGGCTCGTAACCTGCCGCCAAGCGGGCTGTAGGTCATATCGATACAACCGGGTGTATTTTTATGGGACGCTTGACGAGGCCGGAGATTAAGTTCTAGCAGCTGGGAGGCTCGATCTACTGTGTGCCGTAAATAATATATTGTTGCATTTGTGCCAAAATGATAAAATACCGCGCCGGCTTTTTTTAAAGAGCGAGGTGATCTTTGAAAACTTTTTGATAACCGCCCGCGGCTAACACGAAAAATTGCAAAAATGCGTGGGACAAGTGGGACAAACGGGACAAGACGGTAAACCATGTGGCTTCAGACACTTGCGTGTCCCAAGATCGTCTCAACTATTAGCAAATTGGGACAAATTGGGACAAAATAGTAAAAGTTACGCCTCTCCGATAGCAACTGACGGAGCCGTTGAGAACACTCATTAGTCTAGTTTCTCAAATTTGTCTTCCTCATAGCCGATCTTATGTCAATAAAGGGGTTACTTGATTGCGGGCGTTGTTTCAAATTGACTGAACTAAGTCAAAATGAAAGGTTTTGTTGTTAAACAATGACCAAAAAGCATTGACATTGTTCAATACCGCGTGATAATTTATTTTGTGCAGGTTTTGTAGACCTTACCTGTCTTCCCGTCGAAAAACCAATTCGTATTTCGTTCATTTTGGTTCGATTGCAATTCTTGAATTAGTCCACATATAACGATGAGTTTTGATAGATCAAAGGCGATGCGAAATGCCGAGCGGCACATTGCTCAAGGTAAACTACGCGCGGCGATCATTGAGTACAAGAGTGTCGTCGATAACGACCCCAAGGATATCAGCACACTGAATATGCTTGGCGACCTGTATTCGAAAAATTCGGACAAAGGCGAAGCTCTCCGGTGTTATACGCGGGTTGCCGAACATTACAATAAACAGGGTTTTGCGGCAAAGGCGATAGCCGTTTATAAGAAGATCTCGAAGCTTAAGCCTGATTCGTTGGAAATTTCCGAGAAACTGGCCGAATTGTACAAGACCAAAGGTTCGGTTTCCGAGGCCAAATCCCATTACACGACGCTTGCAGAAAATTACCAGAAAAAGGGCCTGAAAATGGAGGCGCTTGCGATTTGGAAACAGATCGCGGCCCTGGACCTTACAAACACCGAGGTTTATTTAAATATTGCCGACTCGTACCTTAAGGAACAGCAAAACGACGAGGCGGCCAATGCTTTTACCGAAGCCGGAAAGCGGTTTGGGGCAACCGGGCTGCCTGAACGGGCTGCTGAATGTTTTACGCAAGCCCTTGATATAAAAGGATATCACGCAGAGGCTTTGGAAGGCCTTGTCGAGTCGCTCAAAGGTCTCGGCAGGCTCGCGGAGGCCACCGAACGCGTCGAAGGTATCTCTAAAAACGATCCGCACAATCTCGAAGTGCTATCGCTCCTGGCCGACTGCCATTTGCTTCAGGGCAACAACACCGGAGCGGAACAGGCAATTATCAAGCTGATCGAGAAGGAACCGGCAAACCATCCAAAACTCCTCGACATCGCGCGTTCCTATCTCGATGTTGACGACACAACGGGAGCCGCCCGGGTTCTGACATTTTCCGCCGAAACGATGTTGGAAGGCGGAAAGGCGGACGAATTCAGAGGCTGGGTTGATGAGATCCTTGCGAAGGAACCCAAAAATCTGAGCGCTCTGAGGCTGTTGGCTCAGCACTGTTCCTGGAACCGTAACAGCAGCGGTCTGCGCGACGCTCTTGAGACGATGGCAGATACCGCCGCGTCGGTCGATTCGATCGACGACGAAAGGTACGCGCTGTCGCAGCTTGCCATGGTTGTGCCGCAGGAACCGGTTTTTGCCGACCGCCTGCGCGAAATAAATGAAAAGCACGGATTTAACGAAAATCCGTACGACGATGCGATCCTCAAATATCAATTCGAGGACCACGAAGCGCCAGCCGAAGACGAGCTGACAGGAAATTTCGGAGCTCTCGTCGCCGAATCCGCGAATGATTTTTACGCCGACCCGACGTCGAACGGAAACGGCAAACACGCTGATCTGGACACCGGGTCGATGTTCACAGGCAGTAACGGCGATTTGCTGCATGCGTCCGGCAAGGCGGAGCCAAATCCCGAAACAGCGGCGGTTTCGGACGTTCTTGAACGCAACGGCGAAAGCCACGCGGTCGAAGATTTGACCGACCCGGTCGAAAAGGCCATTGCGAAGGATATCGAGAGTGTTGAGTTTTATCTCGAAAGCGGCTACAACGAGCTGGCGGAGACCACAATTAAGGAGCTTCGTGCCGAATACGGCAACAGGCCCGAATTTGACGCTCTTGCAAGCCGGATCACGGCGACGCCTGTCGCAGCAGACGACACCAATGACATTCTGTCGGCGGAATCGATTACGGTGGATCCCACGCCGGTCGTCGCGTCCAACGACACGCGATTTGATCTGGATGATCTGCGAACCGAGTTCGGTCTCGAGGAACCCGAAGCGGACGACAGCGATTATGACACGCATTACCAGATGGCGATCGCCTATCAGGAAATGGGATTGATGGAAGATGCGATCAAGGAATATCAGGATGCGATCGGCTGTGTCAGCCCGAGCGACGGAACGCGGCGATTTTTCCAGTGTGCGAATCTTTTAGGGCACTGCTTTGTGCAGAACGGGATGGCCAAGCTGGCGCTCAAGTGGTATAACCGGGCCCTCGAAACGTCGAACCTTACGGACGACGAGAAACAAGGCATTTGGTATGAGATCGCAGCTGCTTACGAGGCTGACGGCGACACCGGCAACGCGGCGAAGTATTACGAGCAGGTTTATGCCGAAAACGTCGATTACCGCAACGTCGGCGAACGCATAAAAAACCTTATGGTCCACGCCTGATAATCGGTTGTTTATCAAAACAAAATGAGGTTATACTTTGACGGTATGGTTGAAAGACTGACCGTCATTTTTTTTATAATTTTATGCATGCTGCTGGGGTTCTATCTGATCCTTTCGCCGTGGGATACGCTGTTCGGGCCTTGGGGTGAAAATTACCTTCTGGTTTTTGTGGCGGACAAGGCCGGCGTGCCGATCTTGCAGCGGACAATCGCGTCGACGTGGTTTCGCGGAGCGGTCACGGGCCTCGGAGTGGTTAACCTCCTGATCGCGTTTTGGGAGATAGCACATTTCAAGCAAAGCGTGATGATGCTTCGCAACCAACATGAAGCAAAAAAGTAAAGAGTGAAAATATTATCCGCACGTCCTCTGGTCTACCTCATCACCGACGGTTCAATCACAAACGAAAATTTTGCCAGTGAAAGCAGTAAAACGCTACGCCTGATCGAGCAAGCGGTCGCTTATGGTGTGCCGCTGATCCAGATCCGCGAGAAAAGCTTACTTACGCGGTTACTGTTTGAACTTGTGTCGCGTGCGTCCGAAATTTCGCGTGGTTCACAAACTAAGATCCTCGTAAGCCACCGGGCGGATGTTGCCTTTGCCGCGGGTGCGGATGGCGTTCATTTGACCGAGAGTTCGTTGCCGGCGGACGTCGTGCGTGCACATTTTCCCGAACTGGATCTGATCGGCGTTTCGACACATTCACCCGAGGGCGTAAGGGCTGCAGCCGACAGCGCCGCGGATCTTGCGGTGTTCGGGCCGATATTTTTGACGCCTGGGAAGGGAGTTGCGGTCGGAGCATCAACGCTGAAAAAGGTATGCGACGCGAACTCGCCCTTTCCAATACTCGCACTCGGCGGTATCGATGCAGACAATTTTGAAGAGGTTCTTGACGCAGGAGCGGCAGGTTTTGCTGCGATCAGGTTTTTGAACGATCCCGTATCGTTTCGGCTACTTGCCGAGCGTGGGTTGTTGAATCCTGTCGTGGACTAGCTCGGCCAGCGAAATGTCTGCGCGAGCAGCGTTGGCGATACAAGAAACTTTTGCGTAAGATGGGCTAAGAATGAGTCATCTCAAAATTTGCCTTTCCATCGCCGGGCTTGACCCTTCGGGCGGGGCCGGAACCATTGCGGACATCAAAACGTTTTCGGCGTTCGGATGTTTTGCCACGGCGGCGATCACATCACTTACGTTTCAAAACACGGTAGGGGTTTTCGGCGCCGCACACCAGTCAGCAGAAACCGTTCGCGATCAGGTTCGACCGATTCTAAACGATTTTGAGGTCAGTGCCGTAAAAACGGGAATGCTGCCCACCGCCGGAATTATTGAAACTGTTGGAAGTCTGATTCGCGAAAACGGCCTGAAAAACATCGTCGTCGATCCAGTTGTGCGTTCGACGTCAGGGTTTGACTTGATCGACAACGCAGCCTTGCAAAGCCTGATCAAAACGCTTTTTCCGCTTGCCCACGTGATCACGCCGAATATTCCTGAGGCCGAGCGCATCTCGGGCGTCGCCGTCTCTGACGAATCCGATATCCAAGCTGCTGCCCGACAGATGCAGTCGATGGGGGCGAAGAATGTTTTGATAAAAGGCGGCCATGGTCCGAATACGAAATCCGGAATGCGGCATGTTGAACCGAGTACGGAGGTGAAGAAGGCGAAGGATTACTTATTTTCGGGTGACGATGTTCACATTTTTGAGGCCGATTATATCGAAACAAACTCAACTCACGGCACAGGCTGCACATTGTCTGCGGCAATCACGGCAAATCTGGCACTCGGGAATGATCTAATGGCTTCGATCGATATTGCAAAACGATTCGTGACCGAGGCGATCAGGACCGCTCCGGGTCTTGGCCATGGGCACTCGCCGCTGAATATAAAGAATTGGAAATAGGTTCTGCGTCTTTTTGGTTTTCTGAAGAGCCTGTTCCCGGAACCAAAAACCAAAAGCTTACTTAGCCGGTGTGAAAATCTGTGGTGATTGATAGGTGACGCCAAATGTGACGCCCGTTCGCGGCGAAAAGCGAGTCAATCCAAAAATTGCGGCAGTATCGAATCGAAGGCCCGACGCTTTGATCTGCGTTCCAACCCGAAATTGACCTAGGCTCTCGGTGCCAAGCGGAGCGACACCGCTGCGGGTATTAACACGGCCGTTGACCTCGCTGACAAGGTTTATGTTGTCGGTCACGCGAAAAATGCCGGCAAGGCCATACAGCAGCACGTCGTTCTGGGTAAACGACGCAAGCGGCGCTGTCATTATGCCAAGCCCGATGTTGCCGTAAAAGTTCGCAAAAGGCGTGCGTCCCGCATTTTTGCCAAATCGCTTTTGGACGATGATCTTGCTAAAGATATTGATCTGGTTTGTGCCGATACCTTTTGCCTGGTCGGAATTGGGCATCTGAAAACCAAATTTAACGCCGAGGGCCGGGAGATTTCGCGTTTCGTTTCGCACCTTGATCTTTGTCGAGATGGTAAAATCGTCAAAATCGCTTGTCGAATTTCCCATTACGTTCAGCGGTATCGGCGACGGCACCGTCTGCGAATTGATGGCGAGAAAGTTTTGCAGCGTTCCTTCGATCTGCACTTCCACATTTCCCGCGAGACCGGTCCGGAGCCGAATGTCGCCGACCCGGGTCAGATCGCCCTTGAGTCCGGACAGCGGAAATTTCACGTTCTGAAAAAAATCAACGCCAGCGCCTAGTTCGACTGCACCCTGCGGGGTGATGTCAACGTCGTCTGTTATTAACGGGCGCTGCTGCGCAAACGCAACCGCTGTTACAAGCAGGACTAGTATTGACGACGCAGCGAAGCGAAACATACTCGTAATTCTTGCATTAAAAGCAATAATTGTAAATGCAGTTTATTGCGTTGATGTGTTGTGGTTGTGCTTTGGACAACGCAAAGAAAAGTTGGCACAATATCAGTTGAATTTCTGAACGCCACAGGCCGCGCAGCTTGCGGAAAATCCGAAACAACAGTCCCCGTTTACATGAACATGGACCTTTTAAACTCACAAAAAGAAACGGCCGAACCGTCTGGCCTGCGGCTCGTGCACGAAGCGCGGGAGCCGCAAAAATTTCCGACCATCGAAAAGCAATTCGTTAACTTTATGTTTCTGCGGGTCAGCCCGGAATGGAGAAAGCTCAATGCAGATACGAAATGTATCTTTAAGAACGAATTTCAAAGCACATACGATGCTTTTAATGATGATTTTTTGCTGTTCAGCTATTCGCTCGTCGGCTTCGATTCGAAGGCTGACCTGATGTTCTGGCGTATCGGCAATTCGCTCGACCGCATTCAGGAGATGACGGCAAAGCTTTACCGGACGAACCTCGGCAGCTATCTCGAAACTGCGGACAATTATCTCTCGGTCACAAAGAAAATGATGTTCGTCAACGGAGGCGGCGAGGACAGATATCATGTAGCTGCAGGCGAGAAGAAATATCACTTTTTGTATCCGTGCGCGAAACACAAGGACTGGTTCGAGAAATCGGGCGAGGAACGCGATGCACTGATCGAAGAAAACTTTATGGTCGGCAAAAAGTTTCACAACATAAAGATACACATGACGCACGCGTTCGGCTTTAGCGATCAGGAATATATCATCTCGTTCGAGACGGACGAGCCGAAGGATTTCCTCGCGCTTGCAGAGGAGCTTCGACAGACGCCCGCGAGCAAATTTACGCTTCGCGGAATGCCCGTTTATACGTGCCGGCAGCGAAGCCTGATGGAATGTCTCGACGCGCTCGGATAGTTCGGCGTTCGGAGTTTTGAGTTCAGATTTCTAGACTTTTTCGGATGATCATTGCCCGAAAATTTGTGATTAGCGGCGCTGTTCAGGGCGTTGGTTACCGGTTTTTTGCGCAGCGTTCGGCGGCGCGGCATCAGGTTCGAGGGTATGTGAAAAACCTTGATGACGGCCGCGTTGAGGCCCTCGCCGAGGGTCCCGAAAAATCGGTTGAGGAATTCAAACACGACCTGACCGCGGGGCCGACGTATTCGCAGGTCGATCATCTGGAAGAAACCGTTTTGGAGCCTAGCGGTGCGTATCCGGCTTTTAGAATTGAAAGATAGATGGGTTTTTCCGCAAATTGATTATTAATTTATGATTACTAATTAATAATTAATTTTGGAAAATCCCTCGTTAAAATACGAGATGGACAATTTAAAAAAACTTATTCGCGAGGTGCCCGATTTTCCGAAACCGGGCATAAATTTTTATGACATTACTACGTTGCTGAAAGATCCGGATGGACTAAAGCAGACGATAGACGCGCTTGCCGGCGAGATCAACGGCGAAAAGATCGATACTGTCATCGGCGTCGAGTCGCGCGGATTTATCTTCGCAACACCGCTTGCTTATCAGCTTGGAGCGGGTTTTGTCCCTGTGCGGAAGCCAAAGAAACTGCCGGCCGAATGTGTTTCGGTTTCGTACGATCTGGAATACGGCCAGGACACACTGGAAATGCACAAAGATGCCGTCGGTGAAGGCCATCGAGTGTTGATCGTCGACGATCTGCTCGCAACTGGCGGCACGGCTAAGGCCGTCGTCGATCTTGTAGAAGGACTTGGAGGCAAAGTCGTCGGGCTGCTGTTCGTCGTCGAGCTTAATTTCCTTC
>DATJGV010000016.1:0-12458 GCA_035494575.1 Pyrinomonadaceae bacterium
AAATCAGGCATTTAACCGGCCATACCGCTCCGGTCAACAGCCTGCTCTTTATGCCTGACGGTAAGACCCTGATAAGCGCGAGCGCGAATGAGGTTAAATTTTGGAACGTTCAAAGCGGCAGCGAAATACCCGGTCCTGAAACACCCAAGAACATCCAGTCGATGTCCATAACCCGCGACGGCAGGTCGCTGGCGTTCGTCGATGGCAGCGGCGACCTTAAATTTGTCGTGGGAGACGGCAAAGCCGGGCCCAACACCTTTAAGGCGAAAACCGCTGGCAACCTAAGATCCGTTTTGTTCAGCCCTGATAATGACAAGGTCGCAACTGCTGCTTTTGTTCCAGACCCTGGATCGGTTGGAATGCAGGGCGCAGGCAATTACGTAATTAAGCTCTGGAGCAAGAGCTCGGCTGCGGAAACCGCGGTATTCGAAGGCGAGGCGAACACTCTGTGGACAGCAAGCGTAAGTCCTGACGGCCGAAAGCTCGCCGTTTCTGACGCTTATTCAACGATTCGGATCTGGAACCCGGATAGCCAGCAGCTGCTGCGAACGGTATCCATCATACGAGCAGGCAGGCCGTTAATGGATTATAGTGCGGATTCCGAACTACTTGCGGTCGGCGGTTGGCCCGGGACAACGATCATTGATACCAACACCGGGGAAGTTGTAAAACGGCTCGATGATGCGAAACCTGCGACGTTCGGTAACGGGCTTCTATTTATGCCTGACTCGAGATCGATCCTGACAGCAGATGAGAAAATCCTGTCAATCAGGGATTTAAAGACCGGGAAAATAACGCGTTTGTTCCTCAACCGGGCGGGGCTTGCCAGCCAGCCGGCGCCCGACACGATGTCAGAGCCGGTGGTCGCGATTGATGCGACCGGCAAACTGATCGCGGAAAGCATTAATGGGACTACGAGTCTTCTGGATGTCAAAACCGGAACCGAGAAACCATTCCCTTGTGGGCAGTCCGCTGTGCTTCGATCCCTCGCGTTCGACACAACGGGCAAACGGCTCGTGATGGCTTCAGGAACAGCTGCCGTGAGGATCTGCGACGTTGCGACCGGAAACCTGATCCAGGAACTAAAGATCGAACCGAAGCAATTTTTCCCAAAATATGCGGTATTTACGCCTGATTCCAAATTTATTGCCGGGCAGGATATTATTGGAAACGTATACCTTTGGGATGTCTCAAACGGAACGCAGGTAAGATCGTTCCCCGGACGCGGTGCGTCTGCTCTGTATTCGCAGGCGAGATTGTCGTTCAGCCCGGATGGGAAGATCCTGTTTTGTGCCGAGGGCGCAGCAAAGATAAATCTTTGGGATGTCGAAACGGGTTCAAAGGTCGCTACCCTCATCACGGTTGGTGACAATGACTGGGCGGTTGTGACACCTGAGGGACTCTTTGATGCATCTGACGGTGCACAGGCATTGATGCAGTTCGTAGTTAGCGATCCGCAGACGGGTTACGAAACGATTTCGCTCAACCAGCTCAAGTCACGCTATTGGGTTCCCGGCCTGCTGAAAAAAATATTCGACCGTGAGCCGCTCCCTTCTGTAGGCGAATTTGCCGTAACGCTTTTCCCCGATGTTCAGATCGAACAAGCTAAGCCTGACGAGTCATCACTCAAAATTGATCTTAAAAATCGCGGCGGCGGCATCGGGCGGGTCGAGGTTCGTATAAACGGCGGCGAATTTACGCCGGATGCACGCGGCACAACATTCGACACCCATGCGGCAGATGCTTCGCTACAAGTAGATATTCCGAAAGAAAAGCTGCGGCCCGGCGATAACAAGATCGATGTTATTGCTTGGAATCTCGAAGGTGATGTTCAAAGCCGCAACCATTCGATCGTCCTTAGTATGGCCGATAACGGACTGGTGTCGCGAGGCGCAACGCTTACCGGAAACAAGGCGAGCAAGCCGCCGTCGCAGATCGATTATTATGCGATAGTGTCGGGCATCTCGAACTATGGCTCCGACACGCTTAACTTACGTTACGCGGCAAAAGACGCCGAGGATATGGCTCGGGCTTTGACCGTCGCCGCGCGTAAATATTTCTGTGCCGAAGAAATGGCGGCGAAAAAACAGTGCACACGCGTACACATTCGCCTGTTGAGCACCGAGACGAACAAGGACGCTCAATTCGCAGGGCTGCCTGATGTCCCCGATTTTCAACGGCTCGATCCGGTAAAAGCGAACTACGAAAAGGCTTTCGCAGATGTTGCCGGAAAAGCAAAAGCAGACGACGTCGTGACCGTGTATTTTTCCGGTCACGGTACGTCGATCACGACGGACGAAGCCGTTCGCGAAAGCTCGATAGCGGACACCTATCTGTACGCAACCCGCGAAGCGACGACGCTCGACCGCGCCGTTTTGGCAAATGAGACGGAACGCAAAGCAAAGACTGTGAGCAGTCTCGAGCTTGCAAAATGGCTCTCGGATATCAAGGCGGATAAAAAAGTTTTGATCCTGGACACATGCGCTGCCGGAGCGGTACAGAAGGACCTGATTGCGCAGATTCGCGACGTTGACGCGTTGCAGACAAAATCGATCGAGCGCCTGCGGACGCGGACGGGGTTTTACGTTTTAATGGGCAGCGCGGCAAATGCACAATCGTTCGAAGCGAATGAATACCGGCAAGGACTTCTGACTTATTCTCTGCTGGAAGGGATGACCATCGACGGAAAGCTCCGCGACGGCAGATTCCTCGATGTCGAAAAATGGTTCGGCGGCGCCCGCGACCGTGTCGAAGAGCTTGCAAAGGGCATCGGCGGCGTTCAGCAGCCGTCGTATTTCAGGCCGTGTTCTGACAGCGGCTCGGCGTGTTCGGATGCGTCGCAGAGTGGTTCCGCCGGATCGTTCGATATCGGCCGTATCGACGACGACGAGAGAAAAATGATCCCGCTTGCGTCGCGCGTTCCGCTAATTCTCGAGCCATTTCTATTCGAGAAAACAGATACGAACGACATTATCGACACCGAAGGTTTGAGCGAAAAACTCGAAACCGCGCTTTATGAACAGAGCATTGATTATGCCCGCGGGACGGCTGCTCCGATCAATTATATAAACGCCAAAAAGGCCGCGAACGGCATCAGCCCCAACGGTTTTTATACCGTAAACGGCGATCAGGTGACGATAGAGGTTTCGCTCTCGCGCGACAAAAAGCTGCTTGCAAAAGTAAAGGCCACCGGAACACGAGCGGATGTTATCAACAAGCTGGTTCGCGAGATACTGCGGGTGCTGCCGACCACAGGATAAAAATATTTTTCGAGGCAGGTAAGGTTTTCGTCTTTTATCGCACATCAGTGTGAGGCCGGATAACGGCGATCTAAAAAATATTAAATAGAGGAAAAGATGAAAATGAAAACATTGGTTAGATTTTTGACAGTTGCGATGGTCGGCGTTTTTGCAAGCGCCCTGGTTTTTGGACAGAACTCGGTTTTGACCGTGCGTGCGATGAAGCACGACCGCTCCGCACAGACGGCTGTTCGAGCAGCACGAACCGGAGCCGACGCGATCTCGGCCGAGAACGTGAATAATTACTTTATCGGCGGAGATTTTGTCAGCTCGCGAAATTTCATACTCAGCGAAGACCAGCGAAACGCGATCACGCAGTTGGCAGTGCTCTGGGACGAATTGCAAGGCCAACCCGAAGCCGCCCAGATGGAAGCGTTGCTGCGGATGCAGATACGCGGCAGCGGAACGGTCAAGGACCGCCTGAACAAATTGGACGCGGTACAATCCGCGGTCGAGACACGCTTCAAGGGCGAGCAGAAATGGTTCTACAATGTCGGCAAATCATATACACAGATGTACACGGCGCTTAATGGAAAAGACATTGTTGCCATGAAAAACAGTATGGTCGAGCTTGGCAATCTGGCAAAAACGGCACCGGCCTCGTCTCCCGCGACATTCACGACGGCTCTTGCAACGCTGGGTCAAATGGGTGGTAAATCGTCGCTGACCGACGCCGAGATCGCGATTGTCCAGGCACAGTTCGATGCGATAGATAAGATGATATATGCATAAGGGTTAGCAGGGAACGCAACGGATCGCGTTCCCTCGACATAAATTACGCGAGAGGAAAATAAAATGGAAACAGGAATGTTAAATTTAAGAAACGCAAAGATCGAAAAGGCATTTGTTGTAATTATGATCGTCTTTTCCGTAATGCTTGCGGCCGGCTCGGCCGAGGCAAAAAATAAACGATACGGAATTTTTATCGGCATCAACAATTATCCCGGAACCGACGAGGACCTTTACGGAGCCGTAAACGACGCCGAAAATATGCAGGAGCTGCTGGTGACAAATTACAAATTTCCGCGCGGCAACACAACGCTTTTGCTCGACGACAAAGCGACCCGCGACGCGATACTCGGCCAGATAAAAGCCTACGGCAAACTTGTCGGCCCCGGCGACGAATTGGTCGTGCAATATTCGGGGCACGGTTCGTTGTGGCCTGATAAGTTTTCAGAAGTTCTCGACGAGACAGTCAAAACCGAGGTTACATATCCCGGCAGAAATGGTGAGGAAGATTATCACCTGCCACTCGACTATTATGATTCCGCTCTCGTGCCCTGGGACGCCGAGACGGCCAACAGCGGCAAGAATTGGGGCGGCCTGATACTTGACGACGAGCTTTACGAACTGTTTGCACCGATTACAAAAAAGGGCGCGACTGTCGTTTTTATCTCCGATAGCTGTCATTCGGGAACTGTCGGTAAAGGCGAATTGACTAAAGCAAAGATCAAGTTTCTTCCGCTTGAAAAAATGACGAAAACGGCCGGCAGCGGGTTCTTCAAGTTCGAAACGCCCGCAAATCAGGTTAAGGCCGGACCCGTCCCGCCGAACCAATATTACATTACGATCACGGCAGCAAAGGACAACGAGTTTGCGCTAGACGACAGCGAATCCAACATCCCCGGCGGGTTGTTTACCGAAACATTGATCCACACCATCCGCAGCAGCAAAACGCCGCTCACGTATCGCAGGTTGATCGCTCTTGTTCAGCCGCAAGTCGCAAGTGCCTCGCGTAATCATTCGAACGATCAGCATCCACAGATCGACCCACGTTTCGGCAATGCAAATACACCGTTATTCGAACCGGTTGTAAAAAGGTAGCAGGAGGAAATATGAAGAGATCGAAAAAGATCGTCGCGATTGCTTTCGCACCTCTTCTCTTGCTTGCGCTTCTTGAGATCCTTCCGCATTCTCTCGCAAAAAACCCGGCCCCTCGCCCCGAAAAACGAAGGGCGCTGCTCGTTGGCATAAGCAAATACGAAGGCGCCCTTTTTCCAAAACTCGAATATCCGCCGAATGACGTCGCAAGGCTTGCCGAACTGCTCCGATCACCCGAATATGGTTTTACAGTTACGCTTCTTACGGACGATTCGCCACAGAAGCCTACACGCGAAAACATACTCAAAGCCATACAAAAAGTTCTCATTGATGATGCTGAACCGGGCGACGTGTCGCTGTTCTATTTTTCCGGTCACGGCTCGTCGGTGAAAAATTCGCTAAGCGACGAGTCCGACCATCGCGACGAAACAATCGTGCCGATGGACGCCGTTCGCCCGGTCACGAATCGCGCCGAATTCAAAGATATCCGCGACAAGGAGATCGCCGAAATTTTTGACCGGGCGGTTGATAAAGGTGTCAAGCTGACGGCAATTTTCGACAGTTGTCACAGCGGCTCGATCGCACGCGGAGAGGAGCAGACGAAGGAAATAGAAGAAGCGGATTTTGACATCAATCTCGCTCCGACCGAAGCACAAAAAATAAAACCCGAAGATCGCGGCGCTCTTATCATCACCGCCGCCGAAGATTACCAGCAGGCAAGCGGCGGAACGTACCAGCTGAACGGCCACGAGGCAAAATACAGCCATCTGACCGCCGAGCTTTTACAAACCCTGTACGAAGCCCCGGCCGACCGGCTGTCCGCGAACGACCTCTTTCGGCGGATCACTGCGAGGCTCACGGCGGCGGGCCGAACGCAGACGCCTACGCTTGCGGCTGACACTCAAAGGTTGGACGAAGACATTTTTGGCGAACCGGTCAAACCCGCAGGCAAGCTTCGCGTCCCTGTCACAGCAAATAATGAGAACAGACTTGTTTTAGCCGCAGGTGTGGCCGACGGGTTGGTCGATGGCGCCGAACTTTATCGGATCGATCCGGCGTCCGGCAAAGCAAGCCCTCTACAGGTGAAAATTGTCGTCAAGCATGCCGGCCTGAGCCTCAGTGAATTTGAGGTCGTCCGCGGAGATGGGCGTGCAACGCCTGCTGATGCCCACATCGCGGTCGGCGATATTTTCGAGCAATCAAGCTGGGTGATGAAAAGGGAACCGAATCTGACAGTTTGGATACCACCGGCGAGGCTTCGCGAAGCGGAATTGATAAAGACAGCAGCCGCTCTCCCACGGACCGGAACCGCCAAGCTTGGCCGTTCCATTGATCTTCCGCCCTCGATGGAGTTAAGAAAAGAGCTCGATGCGAATTTCAAAACAGATTTTCCCAGCGTCGCCGTTACCACAAACCGCGATGCCGCGACATATATCCTGTCCGGAAGGTATAAGCCCGAAACGGGAAAGATCGAGTACGCCTGGATCCTCCGGTCGCAGCTTGATCCCGGCATCAAGGGCAGCAAGAATTCTCCCGTGAGATCGCTTCCTCCGCTTACAGATTGGGTTTCCGGTGACGCCGCGAAAACGACAGCCGGCGAGCTAAAAACTCTCGCCTTAAAGCTCGGCAAGATCAGCGGCTGGCTAAAACTGAGATCGCCCATCGACGTCGGCAGCGCCGAATTTCCTTATCGCCTTGAAATACGCGAACGTACTGGCACGGCGCGAAAAGTTCTCGAATTCGGCCAACCGATGTACAAGGACAAAGATTATGAATTCGTGCTCGTTGCTGACCCGTCAAAACTCAAAAATAACGGCGTGATTCTGACGGAATTTTCGGTCTATGTAATGGAGATCGACAGCACCGGCGCCGGGCATAACTTGGGTTTCACGGAACGGAACGGCGGCATGGAAAATTTCAGCGCCGAAAATCCTCCGCAGCAGATAGTGCTCTCAGGCGACAACGGCGATACCGTAAAAATGGGCGAGCCATACGGTACCGAGATATTCGTTCTTTTGGTGACGGACCGTCCGCTTTTAAATGCCGGTTTACTTGAATTCGATGGTGTTCGCGGTCAGTCTCTCACAGGCCGCGGAGCATTCGATCCATTGGACGACCTGTTACAACAGGCGGGTGTCAAAACTACGGCTCGCGGAAATCTAACATCACCCGATACGTGGGCGGTCCAGCAGTTGATCATGACCAGTAAAGATTCAGAGCCTAAAACAACTGTCCGGAATAACTGAGAACTGATAACCGAATCGTTCTCAGTTATTCGTTTTCAGCTATCAGTTATTCCGGAAATAGTTCGTTTCAACCTATATTAAGGTTCGGTTCTCGGATCATCGTCCTCTTCGTACAGATCCTCGTCTGATATCGAATGATATTTTATCTGGCGGCCCGTTAGTTTCAGGTCTGGCAAACCGTTTTGCCTGAATTGCTGTCTGATCGCGGGCAGGTCGGTTTCTTCGATAGTTTTCCATCGCGCGAGAACCTCTTTTGAATCATTCAAAACCTCGCGTGTCGCGGCCTCGACGTTTGGCGTCGGCCCGGCATCGACTTCCTGCAGCCGATCAAAAACCGTCGCTAACTTGTTGATCACGCCGAGGCTCAACTGCCCTCCGGAACGGCGATTTGAAACGCCGGCAAGCTCGCTCAGTTTTGCGTTGAGCGTGTCGATCTCGGCGGCGAGTGCCTGTTTCGGCCCGTGTTTTTTTGCCTCATCCAACTGCGCCGAAATACCGTTAAGCTCTTGGCTTATCGGTTCGAGCTTCAGACGAGCATCGTACAACGCTTTCGAAAGCGCAAACTGTTTCTGCAATTCCGCCTCTGGTGTTTTTACCCGCGGGTCCATTTTGACGGTCAGCGGTTCGGTGTAGGTCTTGCCGTCCACTTTCAGAATTACCGAGTATGTTCCCGGGGCTGCCCACGGCGACGTAGCGATCGGCGCAGTTTCGCCATACACGGCCGCTATCGGATAATCGGGAGCAACGCCCGGAACCGGTTGGTAGTGCATGTCCCACAAAAACCGGTGCATTCCCGATTCACCTGAAAGCGGCTGCGGCGGACGTATCCAATACGCCGGAACGTTGTTTGTATCCTTTACTGCGGGAAGCTGGTCCTTGCTTGTGTACCGCCGCACAAGGTTCCCTTTGCCGTCTCTTATCTCAAGCTCGACGTCCTTAGCCGATCTGTCGAGATAGTAATCGATGATCGCTCCGTCCGGCGGGTTTTCACCTGCGGGTTCGTCCGGCGGAAGTGGCGTGTCGGTGTTCAGATTCCAACGGACACGCATCGCCGTTTGCAGAGCGAAAAGCCTTGTGTTAACCGCATCACTCATTTGCCTCAGCGGCGTGATATTGTCAAGGATCCAAAACCCTCGCCCATGCGTTCCGACCGCGATATCGTCATCTTTGATAATCAGATCTCGGATGGATGTTGCCGGCATATTGAACCGGAGCGACTGCCAGTTTTCGCCGTCGTCAAATGAGACGTAAACCGAGCGCTCCGTTCCGGCAAACAATAAACCCTTACGCTTCGGGTCTTCGCGCACGACGTTAACGGTCTGGCCGTCAGGTATGCCGCGGACGATCTCGTTCCAGGTTTTTCCGCCGTCGCGCGTGCGGTAAATATGCGGGCGGTTGTCGTCCAATCTCAGCGTGTTCACTGCCGCATAAGCCGTGTTCACGTCGAAATGACTAGCCTCCATGATCGAGATCTTCTGCCAGGCCGTAACCTGTTTCGGCGTGATGTCCGTCCAGGTCTTGCCGCCGTTCGTGGTTAAATGGATCAACCCGTCGTCCGTACCGGCCCAGATGCGGTTAATGTCCTGAAACGACGGCGCGATCGTGTAAATTACACCACGCTGCGTCGCCTTGGCTGTACCCGTATATTTTCCGACGCTTGCCGGAACATCCCATGTTTTGCGAGTCAGGTCCGGGCTTATCTGCTGCCACGTGTTTCCGCCGTCCTGTGTTTTCCAGAGCGTATTGCCTGCAAAATAGAGCGTTTTGTTATCGATCGGCGAAAATACGATCGGCTCGGTCCTGATTGTCCGAAAATCGGAGCCGCGAAACACTTTCGGCAAAATGTTTTGCGCCTGTCCGGTCCGACGGTCAAAACGCGTCAATTTTCCGCCGTAAACAATGTCAGGGTCCTGCGGATCGGCGATGACATAACCATATTCCTCGGCGGCGACGGGTATCCAATCTTTAAATGTCACCTCGCCGTAATTTCCCCGGCTCGAAACACAAGCCGAACCGCTCTCTTGCTGTCCGCTGCAGAGCCGGTACGGAAAAGCGTTGTCGGCGCTTACGTGGTACATCTGCGCCGTCGGCTGGTTGTACCACGAGCTCCACGATTGGCCGCCGTTCAGTGTAATGATCGCGCCCTGGTCGCTGGACACCGCCATTATGTTGCTATCACTCGGGTTTATCCAGATATTTTGATAATCGTCGCCGCCCGGCGCGCCGCGAAACGCCTTCCACGTTTTGCCCGCATCGGTCGAGCGCCATGTCACGATACTTGCGACATAAATGATGTCCGCGTTTTTTGGGTCGAATTGGATATCGCCCAGGTCACCCGAAGCGATACGAAGCGTCGGCCGCGTATCCGTTTCGACGTAAGTCCATGTCTCCCCTGCGTCGTCCGAGCCGTAAAATTTCGTGTCCTCGGGCGTGCGAACCGCCGCAAACAATCGTTTCGGATTGCTCGGGGCAACGGCAAGGCTTGCCTGCGTCATTGGCGGCAAGCCTTTGGTCAGCTGGGTCCACGTTTTGCCGCCGTCCGTCGATTTATAAATGCCTCCGCTTGTGCCGTCTGCATGGCCGTTTTCCCACGGGAATTCACGCGATTCCCAAAGCGAGGCGTACGCAACGTTTGCGTTTGTCGGATCGAGAATAACGTCCCACGCGCCGATATTGTCGTCCTTTCCCAAAACCTTTTCAAATGTTTTGCCGCCGTCAGTCGAGCGGTAAACGCCGCGTTCTGGGTTCGGTCCATACGGGTGGCCGCCCACCGCGACTAGGAGCTTGTTCGGGTCGCTTGGATCGATCGCGATCTCGGAGATCTGCTGCGCGTCGCGAAGCTGCTCAAGATGCGCCCAGGTTTTTCCGGCATCGGTAGATTTGTACATGCCGTCGCCTATCGACAGGTCTGGCCTGTGCAGGCTCTCGCCGCTGCCGACGTATATCACGTTCGGGTCAGAGACCGACACGGCCAACGCTCCTATCGATCCCGTCGGCTGATCGTCAAATATCGGAACCCAGACGCGTCCCGAATCGGTTGTTTTCCAGACGCCGCCGTTGTTCTGCGCCATATAGTAAACATTCGGCTGTGACGGCACGCCCGAAATCGCTCGCGTCCGGCCTCCGCGAAACGGTCCGATGCTGCGCCAGTGCATCGCCGTGCCAAAGGTTTTATCAAGCTGCTGTGCGTTCATTCCCGCGATTAAGGAAGCTAAGACGAACGCTGTGGCAAACACGTATTTCAGTACCTTCATGACTACCTCGCAATAAATTATTGATGTCTAGTGCGGTTGATCCAATTTATCTTACGCCTGTGTAGGCAATTTTGCAGGTATAGCGTTGGTATTAAACTAAAAATGTATTATTTTTGGATTGAGGCTGATTGCTTTGTTCGCCTTAGACCGAGGTTTTTGCATCCCTAGCCGCTGCGAAGATCATCTTATAAGCAAGGAAAGCACTAAGTGAAACCTACCGACATCAAGGATCCCGAATATTTCCACAAGGTGGTGGACTGTCAGTATGCCTGTCCTTCGCATACGCCTGTACCCGAATATATAAGGCTGATCGCCGCTGGACGCTATACCGAGGCATATATGGTCAACTGGGACTCGAACGTGTTTCCCGGCATTCTCGGACGAACATGTGACCGTCCGTGCGAACCAGCCTGCCGTCGCGGGCGCATCGAAAAGGAGCCAGTCGCGATCTGCCGCTTAAAACGCGTTGCCGCGGATAACAAAGGTGATGTAAAAAGCCTGATGCCGCACGGGCCATTTGCGCCGAACGGCAAAAAGGTTGCGCTTCTAGGCGCGGGCCCGGCTTCACTGACCGTCGCGCGTGACCTCGCACCGCTTGGCTACGAATTGCACCTTTACGACGAGCAGAAAAAAGGCGGCGGCTTTATGCTCAGCCAGATACCGGCGTTCCGCCTGCCCGAAACCGTTTTGGACGAAGAGGTCAATTACATCCTCGATCTCGGCATTCACACATATTTTAATCACTACGTCGATTCGCTAAAAGGCATTCTTGAGAAGGGCTACGACGCCGTATTTGTCGGCACGGGTGCTCCGCACGGTCGCGATCTAAAAATTCCCGGACGCGACGAAGGCGCGGCAAACATCCACATAGGCATCAACTGGCTCGGCAGCGTCGCGTTCGAGCACACGCACAGCATCGGCAAAACCGTGATTGTTCTCGGCGGCGGAAACACCGCGATGGACTGTTGCCGAACGGCGCGGCGTCTCGGCGGCGAGGACGTAAAGGTCATCGTCCGCTCGCCCTACGCCGATATGAAAGCCTCACCCTGGGAAAAAGAGGACGCCCAGCACGAGGATATTCCGATCATCGATAATCACGTTCCCAAGAGCTTTGTTGTTGAGGATGGACGTCTACGCGGCGTGATGTTCGAAAAGGTCGATGCCGTTTATGACGAAAATGGCAAACGCAGCCTCGTCCCTACCGGCGAACCTGAGCTTTTCTTTCCGGCGGATGATGTTCTGGTTGCCATAGGCCAGGAAAACGCATTTCCGTGGATCGAACGGGATATAAGCGTAGAGTTCGACAAATGGGAAATGCCAGTCGTCGATAAAACTACCTTCCAATCGACGCATCCAAAAGTTTTCTTTGGCGGCGACGCAGCGTTTGGTCCGGAAAATGTAATTACTGCTGTCGCGCACGGCCATCAGGCTGCCGTTTCGATCGATCTTTTGTGCAAAGGACAAGACATCAACGACCGCCTGCCGCCGTACGTAAATCTCGTTTCGCAGAAAATGGGCATTCACGAATGGGCTTACGACAGCGAGATCGCCAATGACGAGCGCTACATCGTGCCGCAAACAGATAAGTCGATCACGCTGAAAAATCGCAAGCAGGAAGTCGAGATCGGCTTTGACCGACTGGCCGGATATAAGGAAGCCGAGCGGTGCCTGAACTGCGATGCTGAAACCGTGTTTAGCGCTCCGAAATGCATCGAGTGCGACGCCTGCGTCGATATCTGCCCGACTAGCTGTATCACTTTCACGGCAAACGCGGATGAAGCCGAACTGCGAAAAGACTTGAAAGTTCCGGCGCTCAACCTAACGCAGGACCTTTACGT
>DATJGV010000017.1:0-10398 GCA_035494575.1 Pyrinomonadaceae bacterium
CGTCGATGAAAAAATGTATGTATTTCTCGACAGCGACCTTGCCCAAGATGTTCGCGATCTTGTGATTTTGGGCTTGAACCACGAACAACAGCACCAGGAACTTTTCCTCACTGATCTAAAGTATATTTTTGGCGTCAACCCTCTTTTTCCTGTGTACAGAAACGATTTCCTGCCGATCGAGGTCACAGAATCCGAGCAAGGTGATTTTATTGAAATAAATGGCGGGACGTTCGATATCGGCTTTGACGGCGGCGGTTTTTGCTTTGATAACGAGTTAGCTCTGCACAAGGTATTTCTGAACGATTTTTCGATCTGCGAGCGTCTTGTCTCCAACCGTGAGTACACTGAGTTTATCGAGGACGGCGGCTATGGCGATTTTCGGCTCTGGCATTCCGAAGGCTGGGATTGGGTTCGCCAAAACGGCATCGAAAAGCCGCTTTACTGGCATGACCTGAACGGCGAGTTGGTCCAATACACATACGCCGGCCTTAGAAAGATCTGGCCGAATGCGCCGGTTTGCCATATCTCGTTTTACGAAGCTTCCGCTTTTGCCGAATGGAAAGGCTGTCGGTTGCCGACGGAGTTCGAATGGGAAGCGGCAAGTGGAAGATTTCGTTGGGGACTGCGTTGGGAATGGACAAATAGTGCATATCTTCCCTATCCCGGATTCAAAAAAGCGGCCGGAGCGGTCGGCGAATATAACGGTAAATTTATGATAAACCAGATGGTGCTGCGCGGCGGATCGGTTGTTACACCGCCGGGCCACAGCCGAAAAACCTATCGCAACTTTTTCCATCCGCATTTAAGTTGGCAATTTACCGGGATAAGATTGGCGACGTAACCGTCTGCGGGAATAACAGTTCCGAATTTTGGAATTCGTAAAATATGCAAAGTTCCACATGTGCAGAACTAACTCAATTTGCCGATGACGTGCTAAAAGGTTTGTCTTCAAAGCCGAAGGCCCTTTCTTCAAAATATTTTTACGACGACGAAGGCACTCGATATTTTCAGCAGATCATGAAAATGCCCGAATATTACCTGACGGGCGCAGAGCTTGAAATATTTTCAACACAGACCGAGAAGATCCGCCGAACCTTTGCAAACGGCGACAACGGTTTTGACCTTATTGAGTTGGGTGCGGGCGACGGGACAAAAACCGCCGTTCTTGTCGATCATTTTCTGAAACACAACGCCGACATAACGTATTCGCCGATCGACATTTCGCAGGAGGCGCTGGATGCTCTTTCCGCTAAATTTAACGCTCAATTTCCGAACCTCAAGATCGAAACGCGAAACGGCGATTACTTTAAGATCTTAAAGTCGTTGAAAAACGGCGGCGGGCGACGCAAGATCTTGCTGTTTCTTGGATCGAATATAGGCAATTTCGGTCGCGATCAGTCCATCGATTTCTTTCGGCAGCTTCGTGCTGTGATGAATCCGAACGACCTGCTGTTCATTGGCTTCGACCTGCAAAAGGATCCGCACGTCATCTTAAAAGCATACGATGACCCGCAGGGCATTACGGCGGCGTTTAACCTTAATTTACTTCGGCGGATAAACCGTGAACTCGGCGGCGATTTCGATCTCGATAAATTTGTCCACTACGCGCTTTACCGTCCGGTCGAATGCGCCGCACGAAGTTTTTTGATCAGCCGCGAACAACAGACGGTTCACATCGAAGCTATTGGCCGCAGTTTTTCGTTTGAACCCTGGGAAGCCATCTTTATGGAGATCTCACAAAAATATAGCTTGCCGATGATCGAAGCCCTCGCCGCTGAAAGTGGTTTTGCGGTCAAACAAAACTTCTTTGACAGTAAATATTACTACTGCGATTCGCTCTGGCAGCTAAGCGCTTAGAGTTTTGGGGAGAATAAGAGGGCAGCCGTGTCCTATTCTCCTGAAAATAACCGCGTGCTGCTTAGATGGTTCACCCTTTACGGCTCTTTTTTCGGCGGTGATGCGGTAGGGATGTCGCCGTCGTCTGTGATCGTAATCAGCGGAATTCGCTTTTTGGGTTTTGTGCCGCCAAGCACGGCGCCTCGTAGAACCGGCGGGAGTTTTGGCGAAGCGACTCGCTGACCGGAAAGCGGTTCGACGCGTTTTAGGATCGCACCGCCGCGGCCCGCCACCCAAAGCTCCTTTTCGCCGCGATAAATTATTGCCTGCAAAACCTTGCTGGTCACATTCGGCTGGACTTCCCAGGTCTGGCCGCCGTCATCTGTGACAATGACCGCTCCGTTGTCGCCAACGGCGATCGCGTTCAGCTTGTTGTTGAGGCTAACGGCGTACAGATTTGATTGTGTGGGCGATTCCTGATCGTGCCAGGTGGCACCACCGTCCTCGGTTCGCAGGATTATTCCATTCGCACCGACCGCAAATCCCACGTTTTCGCTAAAATTTAAGGCATAGATATTTTCCTTAACGTTTGATCTTATCTTTTGCCATTTTTCGCCGCCGTCAACGGTGCGCAGGATCGTTCCCTTATCGCCGACGATCACACCGGTTTTTGCGTCGGCAAATTTTATATCCTCGAGCCAAAGACGTGTGCCTGATTCGACCTGTTCCCAATAGGCTCCGCCAGTATTCGACCTCAAAATAATCCCGTTTGCTCCGACGGCGTAGCCGGTTTTTTCGTTCAGGAAACAAACGCCGAGCAGATCATCGGTTACTCCGGAAACGCCCTTACCCCAACTAATACCCGAGTTGATCGTCCGCAGGACAGTTCCTTTATCGCCGACGATCCAGCCTTTCTTATCGCCGACGAGCGAGACGGAATTGAGATTTTCCTCAACGCCGGAATAGACCGGGAACCAGTTGTCACCCGCGTCGTCGGTAAGCCAGATCTTCCCGCGCGAGCCGACTGAAACCCCGAGTTCTTTGTCCAGAAACGCGAGATCGTTTACGTCTTCGCGGCCGCCTTCGGACAAGCGCTGCCAGCTGTAACCACCGTCGTCCGTACGAACGATCAGTCCGTTTTCACCGACTGCCCAGCCCGTCGTGTCATTTGCCAGATCTACTGCGACGAGTTTCGGATTGGTTCGCACGTTGAACGGCAGCCATGTCACGCCGCCGTCGCCGGTAAGCCAGACGAGGCCGTTGGCGTCGGTCATAACGCCGTTCGAGGCATCGGAAAACGACATCGAAAGGATGTCAGCCCGGCTAAAAATATCGATACGCGACCACGTTTCGCCCGCGTCCTCAGTCCGGGCTACGCAGCCGCCGTAGCCTGCGACCACTATCGTCTTCGCCGCAATATACGCAACGGAGGAAACAAGGGCCGTGCCGCAAGGGTCCGTCAATTTCCATTTCGCTCCTCCGTCCCCGGTAGTCAATACGGTGCCGTTCATTCCGGCTGCCGCTGCGTGATCAGAATCAAGCGCGGAAATTTTCAGAATGTGTTCTCTGGTTGGCGAGCTTTGCGTTTGCCAGGTCGAACCGCCGTCAGTAGTTTTTAGGATGCGTCCGTATGTGCCCGTGGCCCAGCCAGTTTCGGGCTGCTGCGGAGCAAAGGACACGCCGTAGAGATGATCCTTAGCTCCCGTTAAGATCTGTTTCCAATTCTTGCCGGCGTTGTCCGTCCAAAGGATCGTTCCGCGCGAACCGACAATAACGGCGTTTCTGTTGTCGCGGACGAAAACGCCCGAAAGCGTGACATCCTGCGGAGCACTTAATTTTTCCCAGCTAAATCCGCCATCTTGCGTTCGTAAAATCGTGCTGTCCGACCCGACCGCAAAGCCACTGTCGCGGTCCTTTGCAAAACTGATCGAATAGAGCGGGTTTCCTTGCGGGAGCGGATTTTGCCATATCCAGCCGTAGGCATTGCGTTTCTGGGGGAAGGCTGTCGAAATCGCGAGAAGGAGAATTCCCGCAAAGACGCAAAGACGCAGAACAGGGATTTGATGCGGCACAGGGACACGGGGACACCGGGACACGGTGAGAAGCCCCCTTCCGCGTTTCCGCGTCCCTCTTTCTTGGCGTCGCATCATATCTCCTTCACTCCGATCTCTGCGACGGCTTCGTCCAACAAAGCGGTGTCCACACGGCCGAGCGCCGCCATTTTTCGCGCCATTTTATCGGCGATCTCCTGTATCTCATGGCCGGCGTGGCCTTTGGTCCATTCCCAGGTTATTTGGTGCTTCTTGGCGGCGCGTTCGAGTTTTTCCCACCATTCGTGGTTCGTCTTTTTTCGAAAATGACCCGTCATGGTCTGCACAACGTAACGTGAATCCGTCATTACGGTCACCTTGCAAGGCTCCTTCAGATTCTGCAAACCGACGTAGGCAGCTGCGATCTCGGCCTGTTGGTTTGTCGCGTTGCCAAGGTATTCGCCGACGGCGCGCCAATATCCGCGATAGCCGAGTACGGCGACAGCGGCGGCACGAGTTGTTCCCTTCCCGTTGCCCAAACTCGATCCGTCGCAAACTATGGTGACGTTTTTCATGCAGTTTCAGCTAAACTATCTTCGCTAACACCATCCCGCTTTTCGACCGAAATAACATTATCGACGTACCCCTCGAACGTATCGTCGTGCGAGATGACAAAAAGCTGGTCGAAGTGTTTAATGTTGCTCATTTGCAACGCAAGATTTTCGCGCCGCGCAGCGTCCATGTTGGCCGTCGGTTCGTCAAAAAAGGCAATCCGAATATCGGAAAGCTGTTTGAGCAATGCGAGTCGAACAGCGAGCGCCGCTGCCATTTGTTCGCCGCCGGACAAGTTCATAAACGGCCGGTCATGTCCGTTTTCTTCAAGGACAATGCCGTAATCGTCGGCCCATTTCAAGGTCTGCTCGGCCTTGCCAAGTATCTCGCGAAACAGTTGATTTGCTTCGAGTGACACGTGATGCACGTAATTTCGCGCGACACGCGGAGCGGCCTCTTTCAAAGTCTCTCGAATGAATGCGGTCAGCTCGGACGATCGTTCAAGCTTTTCCCTTTCGGCGCGATCGATCTGCATCGCGACGCGCACCTCGTTTAGACGTTCGAGGTCGCGTGCGAGCTGTTTTTTTCGCTGTTCGGCAGTGTCCAACTTAATTTTGGTCTCGATGTGCCGTTTTTCGGTTTCGACAAGCTCAACCTTGAGGCTAAGATGCCGCTCGCGGTCATAATCTCTGCCTGCTGCGTCAAGGTCTTCCCGCGATTTTTGCAGATACGCGGCGATCTTTTTCATCGCGTTGTTTGCCGTTTCGAGTTCGCCCTGGCAATTTGCAAGCGACGCTGCGAGCGTTTCGTTTGCAAGGAAAGTACGGTGATCGTCGGATGAAGCATCGCGCGCCGCGGTAAACTCTGACCACTGAATATCAAGGTCTTTGTAGTTTTCAAGCTGCTCGGTCAGGATTCTGCGCTCGCTTTCCAAACGTTCCAGGTTGCTTTCGAGCTTGCTGATCTGCTCACGAAACTCAGCCTCGCGTCCGGCTTCGGTTTCAAAAATGCGGAGACGTGCGGCCGGATTGTCCAGCTTGTTTAGCTGAGATTCGGTAGATCTAATGGTGGTTTCAAGTTCGGTCACCGCTGCGGTTTGAGCCTTCAGCTTGTCGATCTCGTTGTTGATGCGGTCACCCTCGGCTTTTATCTCGTCCTGGCGCGAGCGAAGGGTTTCCAGAGCGGCGGTAAATTTTTCGGCCTCGCGCGAAGCCTTTAGTGTCACCGCGACCTGCTTTTGCTCTGCCTCTACAGCTGATATCTCAGTTCGCAGCTCTGAAAACTGACTCGATACAAATCCTTCGAGCGTTTCGCCCTCTTTCAAATTAAGACATTTTTGCGAAAGAATCGGACAAAGGCCGTTCTTGATCTCTTTCTGAAATTTTTCGTCACGTTCCAAATGCGCCTGCAGTGACGCAAGACGTTTTATAAGGTCGTCTTCTTTGAGTTGAAGGCTGTCGATGTCGGCCGCTCCGTTCGCTTTTGCTTCGGCTTCTTTGATCTTGCTTTGATTTGCGGAGTAGGTTTCGCGAAGCCGCTCGCGGTCTTCTTCAAGCTTTCTAGTCCGTTCCCTCGCGCCGTGCGCCGTTGTAAATTCCACGCGCAACGCATGAAGGCTTTTTTCGAGCTTGATCTGTTCGGCGGCGAGTGGCCGCAGCTCTTCGACCTCGCGGTGAGCTTTCAGCGCGTTTTCCAGGTTTTCCTGTAGACGCTTTCTGTCGGCGTTTACGGTTACAATAGCGGACTCGACCTTTGCACACTCCGCGCGCAGCTTGTCGCGAGTCGCTCGTTCGCGGTCGAGTTCGGCAAGGCGACCAAGCGCGGCAAGATGTTTTTCGTGACCGATGCGTGCCTTTTCAACACACTCCGAGGCCCGCATCGCTTGTTCGACACTGGTTTGCCTTTGGCGCTGAACGATCTCGGTCTTGGCCAACTCGGCCGTGTATTCGTCGAACCGAGTTTTAATCTTCAAGAACTCATTTTCCTTTTCGTCAAAAACCCTTATATCCGCGGTCTTTTGCTCGATTTCACCAACGATTATCGCTATCTCGCTGCCGAGCTTTTCGGCTGCTTCTTCTAATTCGGTATGTTCCTGAATGATCCGTTCTTCTTGTGCCAACTCGCCGGCGGCTCGGGCGATCTTTTCACGGACGTCAGCGATCTTATTGTCAATAAATCTCGCAGTATCGCGAAGTTTGTCGGCTACCTCGCGATATTCGTCCACCTTTAATAGCTTGTCGAATGCCTTTTTTCTCTCGGTTGGGCTTTCCAGAAATATAGCGGTAAATGTTCCCTGTGGTACGCCTATCGCACGGCGAAAAAGGGATTCGAGATCGGTTCCGGGATCAACGCCGAGATGCTGCCAAAGAAAACGGCACACTTCCTCTTTTTTGTCGGCTATACGGTTTTTTAACCGCGGGTCGTAAACATAATAACCCGTGCCGGTGTCGCGATAAACGGTGTATTCGCGTTCATCGAGACCGCTTTCGAACGTAACACGGGCGATACCCTTTTTCGCTCCGCGTCGAACAAAATCGTCCTTCTTATAATCGAGCAGATCGAACAAAGTCCATGCAACAGCTTCGAGCAGGGTCGTTTTCCCTGCCCCGTTTTCACCTGTAATTGCTGTTGTTCCACGCGAAAATTCGAACTCTGAATTTACGTGGGACTTGATATTTTCAAGCTCGATCCTGGTGATGTGCATACGTAAAATCTAAAGTTAGATTTTAGTTCAATTTGGCGGAAACCAAAAACGTAAGGGGGTCACTGGCTTTTTTGGAATTTGCATTTTTAATGGTGACGATTTATAAAGTCTCTGTCCCAGAATTTCTGCCAATTAATTGTTTGATCAATAATTTCTAATTGGATAATTAACGGCAGGCAATGCCTACGACACCTTATGAAATTCGAACCCGGCGACGCCGTTATTGTAGTTTTGCAAAATCCGCGTGAAAAGCTCCTCGGGATACTCCATGAAATATCGCCGGCGGGTATAACCTTGCGCGGCATCGACCTCGAATATTTCGAGGATTGGAGCCGTTCCATCGCAAACGGAGAACCCTATTTGCCTATGTCGGATTGTTTTCTGCCGATGTGGCGTGTCGAAAGGCTAACCAGCGATGAGGGAGCAGGTGACATACCGTCGATGGCCGAGCAGTTCGAGCAAAGGACAGGCCGAAGGCTGGCGGTGTTTTGAAGTCAGGTCTTGTGAGAATAGAAATTGCACCGATATGCACTGATCAGATAACAAATCCGCATTCCGCAATTGAATTATTGTTTTCTGATCAAAATCGCACCGCTGTTTGTTGTAAGTTTTACTACAGCGTCGCCGCCGGCTCCGAGTGTTCCGCGTACGGTCTTTACCGGACCGGGTGCGACGTCGGTTGTGCTGGCCTTTAGAGGCAGTTCCGAATTAAGACCGCCCGGGCCGTAGGTTGCGATTATGGAACACGCGGTATCGCCGGGAACACCCAATCTGATCGAACCGTTCGTTGTGTTAAACGCGTAAGAGCCGCCGCTCAGGATCGAACCGTTGAACAGTACGGAACCGGATATTGAATTGGCCTCCGTCTGTCGGTATTCGAGCTTTTGCAGCGAGATCGTGCCGCTGTTCGTTTTCGCCCTAAACGTATCTCCAACATCGCCGGGAGCCACGCCGAACGCGACGATGTTTCCGGATGTTGTTTCAAGGTTCATCGGTCCCTGCGAATTTTCAACCAACAGGTCGCCCTCGTACGTCTTGGCCGAAACGCCTTCGGAAAGGTTACGGAACGAAAGATCGCCCCCGGCGCTTGTGACCATCACCTTGCGAACCGAATCGACGACCGTATTGGTTTCACGTCCCTTCATGGCAATTTCCGCACCCATCGGAGCGTCGATCTGAATTTCATCGCCCCAGATACAATCGCTGTGCGCTGCTGGCATGTCACCGGCTTTACTAACGCTCGATAGGGTGATCCAGACCGGCTTTTCGCTCTTTTGGCTCGTCTGTTTGACGGTGAAGCTTACTGGACTTCCGTCCTTTATAAAAACGCGGACCTCGTTGCGTTCCCAGCCGGTTATCTTGACGTCGCCCTGTGTAACACAAGGGATTGTGACATTGACCCGGCCATCAACGGCGATCGATTTTTCCGTCACTCCGCTTGGACCGACTCGTGCGAAAACCTTAGGTGCGGACATTATCTTCGGGAAGATCTTGCCGGGCAAGACGGGCGTTTCCGGTTGCGCCGTCGGCGCGGGTTTCGGCGTTACCTGCGCGGGCACTGATCCGGCCGCCGCTAATATCAACGTCAGGCCAAAGATCGAGCTTAGGAGTTTTATGGAGCCGTTATTCATTATCGTAATTTTGAAGGCCTATTTCAGGCTCGCCACAAGCTCCTCTTTTTGCGCTACCGAATTAAGAAGGTCGATCTTATTTTGATAGGAAGAATATAAAACCTGCTTTGCCGATTCGTTTTTTGGGTTCTTTCTAACTTCGTCACGCATTCTCTTGATCGAATCGTTCACGACAGCCATATCGCGTTCGTACGAAACCCTTTCAGATGGACGCATAAGTGCGTCCTTTTGGCCGGAAACCGATTGAGAAAGGCTTGCGATGGTTTTCATGTAGCTTTCTTCGCCGGGCAGATAGCCCGCGTTGTTGACCGCTGCCTTTGGCGTTACGGGCTGAATCGCATTAACTACCTGATAACCTCTCCGGTTATCCTTTCGAACCTCAGCAACCGTGTCGGATGTTCTGGGTGCTACCGCTGCAACCGTGGTCTTAGATTCAAACTGTTTATCTTGCGATGGTCCTACGATAGGTTGCGGCAGATCTGCAACCGATGGAGAATTAACTGCAACCGCCGGAACATTCGATATTTGCTGAGGTGTTCTCAGTCCCCAATACGCGGCAAACATACCGAATACGATCAAAACGGTTGCTGCGACTGCGAACGAAGGGCTTCCCAAATTTGCAGCCAGAAACGCCCAAATTTTCCCAAAAAATGATACCTGCTGCTTTTCGACGATTATCGAATCATTGATCCGGTTCCATAGACGCTGTGTCGGGACGAGCGTGTTAAATTCGTTTTCGAGCGCGGCGAATACAACCGCGGATTCTTCTTCGGCTTCGGCAAGGGCGAGAGCGCACGCGTCGCATGCGGCGATGTGATTTGTGACCTTTGCAGCCAGATCGGACGAAAGCTCACCGTCCAGAAAGGCTTGAATTATACCGATGTCGTAACATTTTGTGTTCATAACACGTCCCTGCCGATCTTTCCATAGAATCGGGCAAACTCTTGTCTCGCTCGAGCAACGTACGTTCCGATGCTCGTTTCGTTAAGCGAAAGGCTCTCGGCGATCTCCTTATAAGATAGGCCTTGTTGTTTCAATACCAAACAGCTTCTGAGCGGTTCCTTCACCTTATTTAACGCCCTATAGATCTCGTTAATACCTGTTTGTTCCTCGTAATCGGACTCGACTGAAAAAAAGCTTTTATCAACCGATTCTTTGACGTAATTCTCATCGCGGGTGTTCGCCCTTATATTTCCGCGAAGCGTATTTCTGGCAACGTTCAGGGCGACCCTGATCAGCCACGGCCGCAACATTTCCTCGTCCGCGATCGAGTCCAGATTTTTGTAAAGGCGAAGAAAAACTTCCTGCGTAACATCCTCGGCGAGGCCCGAATCGCGTACGACCGACCGCGCGGTGCGGAAAACGGTACGATGATGGAGCGTGAAAGCTTCATCAAATCCGATTCTCACCTTTGCTGCCGCAGCCGTTGTTTCGGACATTATGTCCACAAAAATGTCAGTGCCTTCGCTCATTTTCAGCATCAAAAATGCCTTTCAATAGGAATACACCGCGATCGCCTAATTTATGACAAGAATTTGGTTTCTGGTGCGAATTACGGAGATATCCCGGTACATTCTTACCCAAAACCGCAATCTGCGCAAAGCTATACGACAACAGGTGGCGACACGTTTCAGTTAAAAATGGC
>DATJGV010000018.1:0-11796 GCA_035494575.1 Pyrinomonadaceae bacterium
TGCTGAGCTTGAGCCTGAAAGGGAAATCGAGCATAAAATAAAATCGCTAAAACCAGTACTAAACCAGTAAGGACAAAGATGTTACGCGGCAAATGTGAGGTATTCGTAGACGAAGACCTAGCTATAACGTGAGAGTGAAAAAATAATCAGCCTATTAAAGCGTTGTTTTTTGGGCGAAAAGGTTTGACGGTCGTGGGGGGCTTGAGGTTGCATAAAAAAGGCCTCGTCGGGGAACCATCACGTTTCTCGGGTAGTCAGAAAATAGCGCGGGTCAATGATTATGGCTTGCGCCGGGCGAGCTGCGCAAACACCGACACGACCGAGAGCGCGGCGCCCAGCAGAACTCCAATTCCGCGCCAAACCAGTTTTCGTAACACCACATTATCTCTCGCTCTCACTTGAACCGATCCGAACGAGGATTTCTATCGAAATGAAAATCATGGACACGAGAGCTCCGGTGCCGGTTGAAGAAGAAGTGTGAACGTGGCGGTCCTGCTGTTGCTAAAACCCGGGCACGCAAGTTTGTCGGTTGTCGTCCACTTTAATGTTCCCGTACCGTCGTCGGCGAACTCGAGCGTATAGTTTCCCGCGCCCGTCATCTGGCAGCCATTTCCGCCGCCGTCGGTGTTTGTCGAGCCGTCGGCCCCAAAGTTGACATTCGCAGTGCCGCCCGGAAAAGTAGCGTCAAGCAGAAAACCTGTATTCACGTTGCAAATTTTGCCCTTGAACGACACCCCGTTACTTGTGCCGGAAACACGATATGACTTACCACCCGTGTCGGCTTTCAGATAAAGTGTGGCTCGCCCACGACGACACTTTGCCTTTAATTCGATCGTCGCGCTTTTCCCGGTCTCGCCTGGCGCAACGTATGTCAATGTTCCGGGTGTTTTAGGGATCGATGTTGGCTCTACGGATACGGCGCCTTCTAATTTCCTATCCAGCTTTGCCGCCAACTCGGTCCCTTCCTTTTTGTGCATGACCTTGACCGGAATAGGAGTTGATGAGTTCAGCGCAACGGTTCCCGGTGAAGCCGCAACGATCTGTATACATGCACCCCCTTGCCACGCCGATTCTGCGGCGCTGATCGCGGCATTGGCGGCCCCGTAAGCGACACTGTCTCCTGAGCGGGTGGCGTCGACGACGTCATCCAATGTTGCATTGTCCGTTTTTTGGACCACGCGCTGGTTCGACAGCGTGCCCTCCGATTCGTTGGTGTTAAGGTGATAGGTAAACCCGCGCTCGAAGTAGCTGGTTTGACCGTTTCTAGTGCGTTTCGTGCCGTGCGTGACATCTACCGTTTTGCTCGCAACATCTGCGTTGTCGTCTACGATCAGTCGTACAAATGCGGTCATTTCCTGCTCATATTGCGAGCTCCCGGACTGTCCTGAGAGCCGTATTTTTACGGAGAACGGGACCTGCCCTTCGGCGTTGGGACAATCTTGCCCCTCGATTCTTGCTTTCAACTCGGTCCTTGCCTTAACACCGTTCTTTTGAGTTTCGGTGACGATCCCCATTTCAAAGACGGTTGACCCATCCGGATTCGAGCCGATCTCGGAGTGCATCGTCGAAGTTCCACCTTCAACAGCTTCTGTCTTGCTGTCCTTTTTGTTGAACGATCTCTCGTTGACTGCGTCGGCTAGCATTCCTTTCAGGAAGCCCGTGAATCCACCAAGTATCGTGCCGTCGCCGGATGTAGGCAGAGAAAGCTCTCCCGATTGAAACATCAAATGCGCGGCAACCGGCGGCTCTTGGGAATTCGCAATTGCTTTCGTTCCCTCCGGCGGCGATGTCATGTATGCCGCGCGTGGATTGTCAGTTTGCGCCTTGGACCGATTTTCTTCGATGATCTGTTTCATCATCTTTTGCTCGGCAGCGTCTATCGGGTCGGCCAGCGCCGCAAGCGCCGGTTCGTCTTTGGCCATGAGCCGGATCACGTACGCGCCCGGCGAGACCAGCCGCCCATTTGGATCGAAAGGCGGGACAGTCGGCGCCTTGACCGAGCCGGCAGTGAGATTCGAAACCCTGTCCTTAATAAACGTGCAGGACAATGAGACACACAAGAGAACCGCAAGAACCGGTAAGAGATGCTTCGCGTTTTTCATATGTTCGTTTTTCGACATTATTGCAGGATCAGGCGTTGATTTGCATCGACCATTTGGTATTGATAGGTTCGCTGCGGCTCACCGTTTCTATAGAAGCTAAATGTGCCGTCGCGTTTTGTTTCGTTTCCATCGACCGGCGAAAGCAACAGTCGCCAGTTGCCGTCATACAGCCAGAACTCGTAACGATACTGTGCCGTCGATAATGCGAGAGGTCCCGATTTTATAGGCGGGTCTTCTTTGTTGAGGCGGTGTTGGCTGAAGCTTGCCTTTCTTGGTGAGATGGTGATCGTGTTTCCGCTGACCGTGTAAGTACCTTCTTCATTCTCCAGATAGTATTTGGGGGCTGCTAACTGCATATTTACCGTGGAAAATTTATATGTGCCGTTGTCGAAAAATTGATAGGTTTTTGAAAAAGATGCTGTGGACAGACCGACCTGCCCTAGCGTGCCCTGGCGGACCCCGCCTTGCTTCCAGAAGTTGTTGGTAAGCGAAGGCTGCGAGCCGTTGGTTGTCGGCGTCGTTTGCGGCGGCGTAGTGACTGTAGGTTTTTTCAAAGTTATCGAGTCCAAAAATGCCGCGACATGTTTCTCATACGCCTGGGTATTTGTAAGGATCAGGACGTTTACCATCTGGCCGAAACCGCTGGCGGTAACGAGTACCGCTATCCCTTTCGTGCCGTCCTTTTCGAACGGTGCAAACCCGCTCGATATTTCCCAGCCGTCTTTATTTTCTACGGGCTGCGTCTGCGGAGCCGACGTGATAGTTACAGTCTCTTTGACGATCGTGTCCCACGACGCCTTGAAATTTTTGTCCGTCGTGCCCAGTGCCGGCAGAGCCTTGGACAGCGTGATGAGGCAGAAGGCGTCACCTTCGGCGGTAGATATTTGAATGGCGTTCTGTGTCGCCTGTTTTTTCCATCCGGCGGGTGCACGGAAAGTGGCTATATCGAAGGACTCCGGCGCTTGCGCAAACGAAATAAACGAGAGAGTTGATAAACAGATAGCTACAAGAATTAATCGTTTCATGAGCATGATCCCTATTTCTTGGCTTAATGCGATTACTGCAATTCCGAACAATTGTATATGCGAGAATCTATGGCTGCCTTAGTGTAGCACGGTTACATGAATGCTTCTACTCCGGAATAAAAAGGCCTCGTCGGGTGACGAGGCCTTGTTCGATTTTGGATTTTGGATGGCGGATTTTGGGACGTAACGTTGAACCACCCGCTACCGCAGGTGGTACTGACAGGAAGAGAACCACCCCGTCAGCCACATACAAAACATGTGGCTGCCACCCCTCCTTCGTAAGGAGGGGAGCTAAGGGAATTACCCCCGTTGGAGACAAGAGCAGAAAGAAAGGCCTCGTCACCCAACGAGGCCTTTTTTCGTCCGAATTCAGCCAACAAACTGAAGTTTGTTGGACATGTTTACATTCCCATACCCATGCCGCCCATGCCGCCGGGCATTCCGCCGCCCATGCCACCTTCTTTTTCGTCGGGTGCGTCGGCGATCATTGCTTCGGTTGTGAGCATTAAACCGGCGATCGAAGCAGCGTTTTGCAGTGCGGTGCGGGTGACCTTTGCGGGGTCGATGACACCGGCTGCGACGAGGTCTTCGTATTTCTCGGTTGCTGCGTTGAAGCCTTCGGCTCCCTTGGCAGCGGCGACCTTTTCGACGATGACCGCGCCTTCTTTACCGGCGTTTCCGGCGATCTGGCGAAGCGGTTCTTCGAGAGCACGTTTGACGATGTTGACGCCAACCTGTTCGTCGGCGTCGTCAACCTTGAGGTTGTCGAGAACCTTGCCTGCGCGAACCAGAGCGACGCCGCCGCCCGGTACGATGCCTTCTTCGACAGCGGCACGGGTTGCGTGCATTGCGTCTTCGACGCGTGCTTTCTTTTCCTTCATCTCGGTTTCGGTTGCGGCACCGACCTTGATGACGGCGACACCGCCGACGAGTTTAGCAAGACGTTCCTGCAATTTTTCACGGTCGTAGTCCGAAGTGGTTTCTTCGATCTGCGTGCGAATTGTCTTTACGCGGCCGTCGATGGCTTCGGCTTTGCCCCCACCTTCGACGATGGTCGTGTTTTCCTTGTCGATGGTGATCTTTTTAGCTTTGCCGAGGTCTTCGAGCGTGATCGATTCGAGCTTGATGCCCAGGTCTTCGCTGATGACCTTACCGCCGGTCAGGGTCGCGATGTCTTCGAGCATTGCCTTGCGGCGGTCGCCAAATCCAGGCGCCTTAACGGCAGCAACGTTGAGCGTGCCGCGGAGCTTGTTCACAACCAATGTCGCAAGGGCTTCGCCTTCGACGTCTTCGGCAATGATGAGCAGCGGACGGCCCATTTTTGCAACCTGTTCGAGGATCGGCAGCAGGTCACGCATGTTCGAAATTTTCTTTTCGTTGATCAGGATGAGGGGCTCGTCAAGAGCGGCTTCCATTCTATCCGGATCGGTCACGAAATAGGGCGAGAGATAGCCGCGGTCGAACTGCATACCTTCGACGACCTCGAGCAGGGTGTCCATGGTCTTGGACTCTTCAACGGTGATGACGCCGTCTTTGCCGACCTTGTCCATTGCTTCGGCAATGATCGTTCCGATCGTCTTGTCTCCGTTTGCCGAAACCGTACCGACCTGAGCGATAGCGTCGCCCGAAACGGGTTTCGAAATTTTGTGGACCTCTTCGACAACTGCTGCGACAGCTTTGTCGATGCCGCGTTTGAGAGCCATCGGGTTAGCACCGGCAGCAACCGTGCGGACGCCTTCCTTGAAGATCGCCTGCGCGAGAACCGTCGCGGTCGTCGTGCCGTCGCCGGCTACGTCACTGGTTTTCGAGGCGACTTCGCGAACCATCTGAGCGCCCATGTTTTCGAGGGTGTCCTTGAGTTCGATCTCTTTAGCAACGGTCACGCCGTCTTTTGTGATCGTGGGCGAACCGAATTTTTTGTCGATGACGACGTTGCGTCCCTTGGGACCAAGCGTTACCTTAACCGCGTCAGCGAGCTGATTGACGCCGCGAAGAATTGCGGCACGTGAATCTTCTCCGTGAATAACTTGTTTAGCCATAATTTTTTTATTAATCTCCTGAAACTTGTTGTTTAGAATCGGGCTTGCCCGACCCGGCGGGTAAGCCCGCCGCTAAACAGATCCAATTTATTTTGCACTTGCTCCTGCACGTTCGATGATGCCGAGGATCTCGTCTTCGCGCATGATGAGATATTCCTCGCCGTCGAGCTTGATCTCGGAGCCGCTGTATTTGCCGAACAAAACGCGGTCGCCTGCTTTGACATCAAGCGGCTGACGGGTTCCGTCTTCTTTGTACTTGCCCTCGCCGGCGGCGATCACTTCGCCTTCCTGCGGTTTTTCCTTTGCGGTGTCCGGGATGAAAAGGCCGCCCGCAGTCTTGTCGGTCGAATCCTCGATCCGGCGGATGATCACACGGTCGTGTAACGGTTTGATGTTTGTTGCCATAACTGATTTACTCCTTTAATGTTAGTAAAGTTGATAAAATAACGACTTGGATTTGCAGCGCAAAACCTAGATTTTTAGCACTCTGTCTCCAAGAGTGCTAGTATATGTAAACAGGGTTAAACTTGTCAAGGGTGTTTTGGAGAATTTAGAAAATATGAGTGTGGTGTTGTCAAGATTGAAAAGAGACTTTTTCGGAATAACTGAAATTGATAGCTGATAACTGATAATTTTTATGCACCTCTCGGAAATTAATATCTACCCGATCAAATCGCTCAAAGGCATCGCGCTAACCGAAGCAAAGATCGAGGCTCGCGGCCTCGGTTTTGATCGTCGATGGATGCTGGTCGATGAACATAACAAATTCATAACGCAGCGCGAATTCCCGAAGATGGCGACGCTCGCGGTCGAGATCCACAACGATCATCTGAAGGTGTTGAACAGCCATGACCGCGTCGATATTCCGTTCGAGGCATACGGCGACGCAAAGGCACGCGTAACGGTGTGGGGCAGCACGGTCAAGGCCGATGTTTACCAGCCGGTCGTGAACCATTGGTTTTCGGAACGGCTCGGGCTGGAATGCAAGCTGGTGCGGATGCCTGAGACGACGAACCGGCTCGTTAATCCTGAATACGCTGTGCGCAGATATGAGGACACGGTGAGCTTCGCGGATGGCTACCCGTTTTTATTGATAGGGCAAGCATCGCTCGACGATCTGAATTCGCGGCTGGCCGAGCCGGTTCCGATGAACCGCTTTCGTCCAAATTTTGTCGTCGAAGGAGCGGAGCCGTTTGCCGAGGACACTTGGAAAAAGATCAGCATAGGCAAAACTGTATTTCACGTTGTGAAGCCCTGCGAGCGATGTGTCATCACAACTATCGACCAAGTGAAAGGCACAAAAGGAAAAGAGCCGCTGACGACGCTTAACACCTTCCGCAATTTCAACGGCAAGGTCCTATTCGGGCAGAACCTGATCGCGGAAAAACCGGGTGCGGTTTTGAAGGTCGGGGATAAAATTGAGATCGTTGAAGTTAAATAGACCCAAATTGCGAGTTGTAGTTTTTTATTGAATTTTATCCGGGTTTTAATACTGAAACCAAAAGACACGAAAAAACACTAAACGGTGGATTCCTTTTCGGGTTTTTTTAGTGTGATCAAGTGGTCTCAGCAGCACGACTTTTATCACTGGTGATTTTGGCGTAAACGCGTAACTCCTACGAGTTTGCAATCGCATTTTATCGGGCGGCTTTTTTGCGCACCTTGAGGTTTTTTTCGCCTTTATTTGAACGAGGGCTCTTGGGGCGGGAGGGATGTTCGCGTTTCTTAGGTTTTGGTGTCGAGTTGTACTCGGCGACGCGTTTCGAGAGGGTGTTGCGATGGATGCCGAGGGCGGCGGCGGTGTTGCAGAGGTGGTCACCGTGACGAGCCATCGCCGATTCTATGTAAACTTTTTCGAATTCGCTGACGGCCTCGGAAAGCAAAATTTGCCCGTCGAGCATTTCTTTGATGAGAGCCTCCATTTGGCTGCGTAGCTGCATATCCTTTTATAAAAGGCCTACACCACAGGCAATTCCTTTCCGGTTAACAATTTGTAAGCGCGAAGATAGCGTTCGGTCGTTGCGGCGGCAATGTCGTCGGGCAACGCCGGTGCGGGAGGAGTTTTGTCCCAGTCCAGCGATTCGAGATATTCGCGGACGAATTGTTTGTCGAACGACGGCTGCGGGTGGCCGGGTTCATACGTGTCGCGGGCCCAAAATCGGGATGAGTCGGGCGTCAGAACCTCGTCAACTAAAAGAATGTCGCCTTTTTCGTCAAGGCCAAACTCGAATTTTGTATCCGCAATGATGATGCCGCGAGTGAGCGCAAATTCCGCAGCGGCTTTGTAAAGCTTCAGCGACGTCGACTTCAGCATCGCGGCCGTTTCGGTACCGAGAATGCTCTTGCATTCGAGGCCGGTGATGTTTTCGTCGTGGCCGGATTTCGCCTTTGTCGATGGGGTGAAGAGCGGATCGAGCAAGCGGTCGCATTGCTGCAGTCCGCGAGGCAGATCGTACCCGCACACCTTTCCGGTCGCCTTATAATCCTTCCAGCCCGAGCCTTCGAGATAACCGCGAACGACGCATTCGACAGGGAAAACCTTCGCCTTCTTGACAAGCATTGAGCGGCCGCGAAGCTCCGGGTGACGGCGAACGGCCCCGGGCATTTTTTCAAAATCAGTCGTTATCAGATGATTTGGCGAAATGTGCGCGAGCCGCCGAAACCAGAATTCGGAAAGCGCGGTAAGCACCACACCCTTGTAACGGATCGGTGTCGGCAAAACGCAGTCGAACGCCGAAAGCCGGTCGGTCGCAACCAGAAGTAATTCGTTATCGGTGATCTGATAAACGTCGCGGACTTTACCGCGATATAAAAGCGAAAGGTCGTCAAAAATTGTCTCTGTGACTGTTGACACAGCGGTCATAAGAATCTGTTAGCAGAACTTCGTTGGTGTAGATAACTTTAGTATGAAAGCTCGATTTAGTAAAGGTGAGTCTTCTCCGATACCGGGAAAAAAATATGTTGCACTTTGTTTAATTTTGATTTATAAGTTAGGGCATTCACGCCAATTTTTTACGCGATCTTTTGTTAGAGAGCGTCTGCTCCCTCGTCATATACGTAAGGGATGATGTCCCTTGCTGCATTCTGCCCAGTAAAAACGGGCAGGGAGATACTCAGATGAAAACGAAATTCAATATGTCCCTTATTTTTTCATTGATACTTGCGCTCGGCCTTTTTCTCGCCAGCAGCGTGAACGCCCAACCGGGATACGAGCCGGCCTATGTAGCCGGCCAAACGGTAACCATAAATGCGATCGAAGTCCCAAACCACGCGCCTCAAACCGCGCAGGCCGATTTCTACCAGGTCGTTTACCCGATTAACTGGCAGCAACTTGGCCTCGCTCCGCCGCAGTGCAACCCGTGCGACCATGATGGCGGCGGTATAGATTTTATCGACTTCCACGATCATGTACTTGATTCGATGCCGGCCAATCCGGGGCACGGTGAGTTTAGCCCATTGTGGCACGTGTTTTTGGTCGTTCCGGCTTATTCATTCTTGACCGGCGGAGACCCCGGAAAAGATGATGCGATCGCCGCGGCCTATGCGGGCCACCTGCCTACACGTTCGGAAGCAGCTGTCGACGATCTGCTGGCGTCCACGCTCCCTGACGGGACAACACCGGTCGCAATCGAGATCGATACCGAATTCTATTTTCTTTGTGCTGTGGTCAACCAACACGCCGTTCATTAGTTGAGCGGCGCCCTTGAAGTTAGAACACTTTTGAAACGGCTGATTTTTGGTTATGATTAAGATATGCAATTTCGTCTCATTTCTGAAAATCAGCCCAAGGGTGATCAGCCTGCGGCGATAGATCAGCTTGTTTCAGAGCTCAATAACGGCGCAAAGGACCAGGTTCTGCTCGGGATAACCGGGAGCGGAAAGACCTTTACCATTGCCAACCTCATCGACAGAGTCCAGCGGCCGACGCTGGTGCTTGCACACAACAAAACGCTCGCGGCGCAGCTTTACCAGGAATTTAAGACCTTCTTTCCCGAAAACGCGGTCGAATATTTCGTCTCTTACTACGATTATTACCAGCCCGAAGCCTACGTCCCTGCGGCCGACCTTTATATAGAAAAAGAAGCGACGATAAACGACGAGATAGACCGTTTGCGGCTGTCGGCGACGCGGGCTCTGTTCGAGCGGCGCGATGTGATCGTTGTCGCGTCGGTTTCCTGCATTTACGGCTTGGGCGATCCGGACGCGTATTACGGGATGCTGATCTTTATCGAGCCGGGAATGAAGATAAAACGCGAAGAGTTTTTGCAAAAGCTGGTTGAGCTGCAATACGAGCGTGTGAATATCGATTTTGACCGCGGCGTTTTTCGCGTTCGCGGAGATGTGGTCGAGATATATCCGAGCTATCAGGACCAGGCGTATCGTGTTGAATTTTGGGGCGACGAGATCGACGCGATCTACACTATCGATCCGCTGTTGGGCGAAGTGATCGCCAAGCACGAATCGCGAATTCCGATCTATCCGAAAACGCACTATGTGATGTCGAAAGCGACGATCAAACGCGCTGTTCAGACGATCAAGGAAGAGCTGACGTGGTGGGAAGAGGAGCTTGTAAATCAGGGTAAGATCGTCGAGGCACAGCGGCTGCACCAGCGGACCATGTACGATCTCGAGATGATCAAAGAGATGGGTTTTTGCCGTGGTATCGAGAACTATTCGCGGCACTTGACCGGCAAGCCGCCAGGCGCGCCGCCGCCAACGCTGCTCGATTATCTGCCGGACGACGCGATAATGGTCATCGACGAATCGCACCAGACAGTGCCGCAGCTTGGCGCGATGTTCAAGGGCGACCAGTCGCGAAAGGGGACACTGGTCGAATACGGTTTTCGATTGCCGAGCGCAAAGGACAACCGCCCATTGAATTTTCAGGAATTTGAGGCACGTGTCGGGCAGACGATATATGTCTCGGCAACACCGGGGCCGTACGAATTGCAGCGAACCGGAGGCGAGGTTATTGAGCAGATCATCAGGCCGACCGGGTTGCTTGACCCGATGGTGCAGGTGAGGCCCGTGCGCGGGCAGATCGACGATCTTCTCGAAGAATGCCGCCAGCGGGCCGAGCGGAACGAGCGCGTTCTCGTAACCACGCTGACAAAACGCATGGCGGAGAACCTGAGCGAATATTTTTCCGAAGTCGGAGTTAAGGTGAGCTATCTGCATAGCGACATTCACACTCTGGAAAGAATAAAGATCTTACGCGATCTGCGGCGTGGAGAATTCGACGTTCTGGTCGGCATCAATCTATTGCGAGAGGGTTTGGACCTGCCGGAAGTTTCGCTTGTTGCGATCCTGGATGCCGATAAAGAAGGCTTTTTGCGGTCCGAGCGTTCGCTGATCCAGACGATAGGCCGGGCGGCGCGTAATGCGGACGGAATGGCGATATTATACGCGGACAAGATCACGAAATCGATGGAGTACGCGATCAGCGAAACTGCCCGCCGTCGTGCGATTCAGGAACAATACAACATCGACAACGGCATAACTCCAAAGACGATCGTTAAACCGATCGAAGCGACGCTGGTGACAGCGTACGAAGCCGATTATTTCAAGGTGCCGATCGAAATGGACAAATTCGAAGAATACTCACCAAAACAGCTTAAGGAAACTATCATGCAGCTCGAGGCAGACATGCGGCACGCTGCGAAGGAAATGAAATTCGAACAAGCCGCCGAGATAAGAGATAAGTTAAAATATTTGCGAGAGAGGGAATTGCAGTATATTTAGATGATAACGAATCTACCTGGAAATAATTAATAATTAAAAATTCATAATTATAAATTATTTTACGGGCTTGTTTTTGCGACATATATGCAAGTTAAAACCGAACTTGATCAACTGACGAATTATCTAACTGACGCGAGCAACATGTCTGGCGGGTATGCCGAGAAGCTTTTTATTCCGGAGTCGGCGGAAGAGATCGCTGAGATCTTACGCGAGGCAAATGAGAAAAAGATCCCGGTGACGATCTCAGGGGCAAGAACTGGAACGGTTGGCGGTGCGATACCGTTTGGCGGATATGTTGTTTCACTCGAGCGGCTGAATAAGATCGCGAAAATCGATAAGGATACGAAGACAGTGATTGCCGGCGCCGGCGTGATCTTGCGCGATCTGCAAAAAGCTGTTGAGGCCGAAGGGCTATTTTATCCGCCGGACCCGACGGAATGGAGTTGTCAGGTCGGGGGAACGGTTGCGACGAACGCTTCGGGTTCGAGGAGCTTTAAATACGGCGCGACGCGGAACTACGTAAATGCCCTGAAAGTCGTGCTTGCGTCGGGAGATATTTTAAATCTTCGGCGCGGAGAAACTGTCGCTGATGAAAACGGGGTTCTGGAACTTAGGACAGAGCAAGGAAACGTTGTAACGGCGAAAAGGCCGACCTACAAACGGCCGCACGTTCGCAAAAATGTTAGCGGCTACTTCAATCATAAACCACTCGACGCGGTTGACCTGTTTATCGGCAGCGAAGGGACGCTTGGGGTGATAGCCGAGACCGAACTTTCGCTGCTGCCAATGCCCGAAGGGTTTTTTAGCGGAATCGTATTTTTTGAGAATGAATCGGATCTGCTTGCCTTTGTGACGGATGCGCGAGAGCTTTCATTCGCAAATCGCAGA
>DATJGV010000019.1:0-18175 GCA_035494575.1 Pyrinomonadaceae bacterium
ACCGATTTTATGTCGAGCGGGCCGTGCGTTGTTTTGGCGCTTGAAAAGGAAAATGCGGTAAAAGCGTGGCGCGATCTGATGGGAGCGACCAACCCGGCCGAGGCTGCGGAAGGCACTCTGCGTAAAGAGTTTGCGACGTCGATCGGTGAGAATGCCGTTCACGGTTCGGACTCGGACGAGAACGCCGCGATAGAAATTAGTTATTTCTTCAGCAAACTTGAATTAGTTTAGCAGTCAAGGTATAAAAGTTCAGAGTTTTTTGATTGCGGATTTGGGATTGCGGAATGCGGAATGAAACCGGTTGGCAGCGGAGGGCAGTAAGCAGTCAAAAACTTTGTATGCTGACTGGCCCGTTGCGTACTGGCTCGAACCCGCTGACGCGAAAGATCGGACAAACACAATGAAAAGATGCCCAACTTGCGAGAAGACTTACGATGATGCGATGAGGTTTTGCCAGGCGGACGGAACTCCGCTCGAACAGGCCGCAGAACCCGTCGATCCGTACAAGACGATGGTCGCGCGTCCGGCCGATATTGCCGCGGCGATACCGAAATCTTCGTTCGATGCGCCTGCTAGTGAGCCTCCGGCCGCAGCGCCGAAACCGGATCACGAAGAAGTCTTGCAGCTTCCAAAGGATGAGGATTCGCGAAAAACGGTCTTCGCATCCGAACAAGAGATTCGCAGCGAGATGGCATCGCAGCCAGGCGACGAGCAGGTGATGGAGATCCCGCCGTTAGGCGAATCTCCGGTGCCCGAGCCGCCGAGATTTGCCGAACCGAGTCTTAGCCCGCCGAGCTTTGGTGATGTCGGGTCAAAACCGCCGTCGCCGTTCGACACGCCGCAGGACAAGCCTTCGGACGCGCCTGATTTTCAAAAGACGAGCCCGCCGATTCCGTCACCGTTCAGCGAGCCGAAGCCGGTCGAGAAGGTTGCGCCTTCGTCGTTTGAGCCGCCAAAGGCAAGCGAAGCTCCGCCGTCGCCGTTTGACATGCCGAAACCGGCAGCGCAGGAACCTCCTCCGCCGAATTTTCAGGACTACAAGGAACCTGAGCCGGTGTTTCAGCAATCGGCAGGGGGGAGCCCATTCGATCAGCCGTCTGCTCCACCGCCAGGACCGGCGGACTGGAACCCGCCCGCGGTTCCCGATGCGGGTTGGCAAAATCCACCGGCAGTAAGTTCGGGAGCACAAGCTCCTGCCGCTGCAAAGGGCCCGAACCAGACGCTGGCGATCATTTCGTTGGTTTTGGGAATTCTCGGAATAATTTTTTGCAGCGGGCTTACCGGGCCGATAGCGTTCATTATGGGAATCATGGCTCGCAGGAAAGCGGCCCGAAATCCGGCACAGTACGGCGGGTCCGGTCTCGCACTAGGCGGCATAATCACCGGAGTGATTGGCACACTCGAATTATTGCTGGTTGTTGCTTGGGTTGCTTACGTGTTTCTCGTTGTTGGCTCTGCCGCATTTACGAGCGGGTATTAAACGAGAAAAAGAGTATTTTGGATAGGCCCGCTTCATTTTTACGGGAGCGGGCTTTTTAAGTTATAATTTTAACTAAATTATGTCGATCATCACTGACGTCATCCAGTCGACCGTTGCGGTTATAAAGGGAATGAAGCGGACTTTGGCCGAAATACCCAGGGAAAAGTGGACGGTACAGTATCCGGACGTGCCTATTACAGTTCAGCCTCGCTATCGCGGACAGCACCTGCTGCACGTTGACGAAAACGGAAAGGAAAAATGCGTTGCGTGTTACCTCTGCGCAGCGGCGTGCCCGTCTGACTGCATATATATCGAAGCCGAGACCGATCCGCGTCCGTACGCCGAACGCATCGGGCGCGATGAGCGTTACGCGAAAGTTTACAATATCGATTACGGCCGATGCATCTTTTGCGGATTCTGCGTCGAGGCTTGCCCTAAGGACGCGATAACGCACGGGTACAATTTTGAGATCTCGGTCTTCAACCGTGCCGATCTGCTCAAGACCAAGGACGACCTTCTTATTACAAAGCAAAAGCAGTCAAAGAATTATCGCGTCGCGCTGTCGAGCGAGGATGTCGATTCGGAATATAAAGAAGTCTAGCGATTTGGGATTGTGTTGGGGTTTTGAATTGAAAGATCCTATCTACTGCTACGGGTGATACGGACAAATCCGCGATCAGCATTCCCAAATCCCAAATCAAACTGTGGATCTGCCTCCGACCCAAAAAGGAAGACATTATGAATTACGGGCGCGCGGCCTACGTGAATTTGCCGGACTGAAACGCGACGATCAGCGGCTCGATCCGTTCAAATTGGCCCAGTATGCAAATCTGCTTGTTGTTTCGTTTGATGAGATCAACGATCTAAGCGAGAGGACAACAAATCATTTGCTTGGCGATGGAAAAGATAAATGGTCCGGCGGGGCGGCATCTCTAAAACTGCCCAACGGGCAAAAGCTGATCGTTCTGAATCCGACCCATGCAAAAACGCGCCACAAAGCGACGCTGATGGAGGAGATCAGCCACGTTTTTCTGGGGCATAAGCCTAGCCGCCTGCAGATAGAGAACCGCAACAAGGACGGAAAGATCATTGCGCGCGATTATAACGCGGCTATCGAGGAAGAGGCGTACTCGACAGGGGCGGCGGCTCTCGTCCCATACACGGCATTGAAACGTTTTGTCGAGCAGGGAAAGACTTCGCGCGAGATCGCCCGTCATTTTGATGTAAGCAGAGCGCTGGTCGAATATCGTATAAAAGTTTCGCGGCTCTGGGACACCTACAAAGAAAATCTTTTTCACGGCATTTAAGATGTCAAACGACAATCGCCAGCACATATCGCAAAATCCACAACTTAAAACGGTGGACAAGCTGCGCCTGTTGTTGGACATCACAAAAACGATCAGCCGCTCGCTGGATCTGGACGAGGTTTTGAACCTGGTGATGGACACGCTGGGATCACTTATTCCTTATGATGCGGCTGGTATCTATCTCATCGACGCAAGCAATGAAGAAACAAACCCTTACATTTTCAAGTCAAAGGCGATTCGTGGGTACGAGATCAGCTTTGCACTAATCGAGCCGCGACTGAAAATGGGTGAAGGATTCATCGGCCGTGTTGCTCAGTCGGGGAAGCCGATCATCTCGCCCGACGTGACAAAGGACAAACGTTACTTTGCGGCACGTGAGCGGACACGGTCCGAGATGGTCGCGCCGATCATCTCGAACGACAAAGTGATCGGCGTTTTCGCCCTCGAGAGCGACGGCCTGAATGCATATTCCGAGGACGAACTCTCATTGCTGCAAATGCTGACCTCGCAGGTCGCGATAATCATCGAAAAGGTACACCTGCACGAACAGGCGATCGAGAAAAAGCGGATCGAAGCACAGCTTGAGATCGCCCGAAAGGTCCAGCTTGAACTGCTGCCTGACAACGATCCTACGTTCGAAAATTTTGACATTAGCGCATATATTTTCCCGACCGAAGAAGTTTCCGGCGATTACTATGACTGGGTTCGAATCTTTGACGATCAGATCGGTATCGTAGTGGCGGACGCGGTTGGAAAAGGCATACCGGCAGCTTTGCTGATGGCATTTTTGCGAGCGTCGCTCAGGGCGGGTGTACAGGTCGGTTATGCCCCGCATATCGCACTTTCAAAGGTCAGCGATCTGCTGTGGGACTCGGTTGAAGACCACCAGTTTATCACTGCGATCTACGGCATTTTGGACGGAACGAACCGCACGTTCGTATTTTCGAATGCTGGGCACAATCCGCCGCTGCTAATAAAACCCAATGGTGAATACCGCTTTGTCGAATACGGCGATATGCCGCTGGGAATGTTTCGAGAGATGCGTTATCACCAGCATTTTATACGGTTCGAACAAGGACAAGTGATGGTGATCTACACGGACGGCATCACCGAGGCCGCGCGCGAAAACGGCGAAGAATATGGCCAGGAGCGCTTCGCCAAACGAGTTTTGGAGGGAATTCATCTGCCCGCCAAGAAGCTTATCGATCATGTAAGAAAAGATGTCGCGGATTTTACCGGCCGAAAATTTCTGGACGATGACGGAACGCTGTTTGTTGTGAAGGCTTTATAAGACGAAAAAGAACGCGGAAAGCGTTCAATTGCCTGGTTGCCTTCCGCGTTTTATTCAGTTGTATGGAAATTGTAAATTAAAGATCAGTGCGCTGTTCCCGAACAATGGACAATGTCGCCTCCGGGTACGACCGGTGTGCGAAAATCTCCATAGTTCAATTTTTCGTTCCGCGTGGAGAATGCGTAAATATCAAAACCGTAAGCATCGAGAAAGTCAGTTAACTCCTGAGACCTGTCGAGGTAAAGCGTTTCTGCAAATCCCAATTCTTCCTTGATCTCGAGCAACCGGTCAATTACCTCCAGCGGTGCAAAGCATTTCGAAGGGTCTTGATAAGTTGCCATATTTTTCCTCAGTCACGGGCCGAAACGCCTTTAGCCCGGACAACCATTTAGATTACGATGCCGGTGAAAAGGTTGTTCCGGCTTTTTCCGGCCTTGCGGCTTGCGTCTCGCATCAAATATATGACGATTTTTATTGCTATATTTGCTGGAAACATTTATATTTAACGAAATACCGCTCTTCCCGTAAGGAGAACAAAATGAAAACAGGGCTTATTATTCGCGTTTTTGTCGGAATCGTGAGCGTGGCATTCGTCTACGCGACGGCTTACGCTCAGGACAACAAGATCCGAGCGGCTGCGGGCGACAAATACGTCATTTCAGCAAAGGCAGGCGGCATAAACGAAACTGATGGCAGCGTCGCCGTACGCCGAGCCGACGGAACCAGCGGAAATCTGGTAAAGGGTGACGATCTGAACATCGGCGACCAGGTATGGACCGACACTGGCGGCAAGGCGGAAGTTTTGCTTAATCCTGGATCGTATTTGCGCGTCGGGCCTGAGACTGCCTTCGAATTTACAAATACCGCACTCGACGACCTGCGGTTAAAGCTCGCCGCAGGGAGTGCCATTTTTGAGGTAATTGCCGATGACGATTTCCGCGTTACAGTGTTGATGCCGCGAACGGCCGTCGCACTTACAAGGTCGGGCGTTTACCGCATCGATATTCTTCCCGATCGTTCGAGCAAGGTCTCGGTGCTAAAGGGCAAGGTCTATTTTGGTACTGAAGGCAAGACGGTGATCAAATCGGGAAGGTATGCAACGATCGCCGGTATCAATGCCGATGTGCAAAAGTTTGATAAAGGCGACCGTGACGATCTGACGGTTTGGAGCAAAGACCGTGCAAAGGAGTTGGCCAGGGCGAACGCCAGCCTGCAGCGGAGCGCAATGCGAAACACGCTGCTTAATTCCTTTAACCGCGGATGGAACCTGTACGATTCGTTCGGGCTGTGGGTGTTCAACCCTTCACAGAGGTATTGGTGCTTTTTACCTTTCGGCAGCGGTTGGGGGTCGCCGTACGGATATTATTATGATTTCGACCTGTGGGCAGTGCGTCTCCCGCCTGTGATATACACGCAACGACCGACAAACGGAACGCCGACCGGAGGGGGAACACCGCCGTCGACAACGCCAGGTACGCCGCCGAGCGGTCCGCCTACTTCGCGCCCTGACAATATCTCCCGGCGTGAACGGCTTAATGCACCTCCGTTTATGCGAGTGCAGAACAATGGCAGGGCGAACGGAGATGCGGCCGTTGGCGGTTCGGACGGAGGGTTCCGAAACTCGGGCCAGTCTGCACCAGTATTTTCGGGTTCAGGACCGGCGGCTCCATCATCACAACCGGCTGTCGCTCCATCCGCCCCGCGAGAACCAGTGGCTCCGAGAGGTATAATGAACAGAAAGGGACTACCGGATAATTAAGCGGGACACAAATGAGGTTTCGTGGATGAGGGACAATGTCGTCCCTCATTTTTATTGGAAGAAACGTAAAATTGCCGAGACAGGATCGACCTGTGTTTCTGGCTTTTCGAGGAACGGAGCAAGCACCAACCCCAACGACTGTATCCCATTAAATATGAAGTGAAATATTATGCAGGGCAGCAGGTTGCCGGTTCGGGCCCGTATCAAAGTCAATGTCAGGCTAAGAAGCGTGAGCAAGAATATAGTTGAATAGCTCGGCCAGTACTGCGGCACATGCACCAACGCGAACAAAAAGGTTACGAGTACGACGGCGAACGACATTCCAAAAGTACGTTGGAGCGCAGAATAAAGCACGCCGCGGTAAATAACTTCTTCGACGATAGGAGCTGTAAACGTCGCTAGAAAAGCGACTAGATAGACGGCCGTTCTCGAGCTCTTGAGAATGCGCGACAGGTCGTTTTCCTGATCGGGAAAATAGTTTCCTATAAGCCAACCGACCGCGAAAAATCCGATCAACAAAGCCGGATAATACCACCAGGCCAAACTTCCGCCGTTCCACCCAAGTGTTTCCCGAAACGAAAACTTCCTGAATCTTGTAACGACCATCCACGCGACGGCAATCGTCAGGGCATGTGCAGGGATGATCGCAAGCACGTTAATGATGATCGCGGTCGGATCGGACAGAAGGAATTCGAGGAGCTTTGCAGAGTCGGAAAAATGGACACTTTTTGCCGAGAGGTAGGGTAAAAGAAACAAGTTCGGGAAAATGAGTATAAAGACCACGCTTGCGATCCAAGTCCCGATCGCCGCCGGCGTGTTCCATGGCGGATTGTTCGGGGACGGAAACGGGACAGTCTGGATCTGAGCGGGAACAATGCCGGCTATCTCGTTTTCCGGCTCTTGATTTGTAATTTCCACGAAGAAAGTGTAGCCAAATTAGCAAGAAGTTCCAAACCTCCGGTTGGTGAGATGTTTAACAATTGATTTTGAACGCCAACCAGCGGATAAGAACAGATAACCTAGAGAAGAATGTAATACCAGACCTTTTTGTCTGTTTTTTTCCGTACGATCTACTCGACCTGCGTTTTGGTGACCGCAAACGTTTCAGACATCGATTTGCTATTTATCCGAAACCAAGATAACCTAAAATCCCGTGGAGCAACACGGAGAAAATCCCCGACAAAATGTGATCGCGATCATTCCGGCGAGGTATTCATCTACCCGTTTGGAGGGTAAATTACTGCTTCCGCTAGATGGTAAACCATTGATTTTGCGGACTTTGGAGCAAGCATGCAAAGCGAAGACCATTTCTCGAGTGATCGTTGCAACGGACGATGAGCGTATCTCGCGCATCATCCGCGAAAGCGGAAACGAGGTGGTTTTGACGTCGCCGGAACACCGTTCTGGCAGCGACCGCATTGCCGAAGTTGCGCAGACGTTGCCCGACCGCTCGATCATCGTGAACGTTCAGGGCGACGAACCTTTAATCGCTCCGGAAACGATCGATGCGGCCGTTGAATCTCTGCTGGCACATGACGCAGCCGATATGTCCACGACCTGTGAAACGATAAAGCAAAAGGAAGATGTCTTGAATCCGAATGTCGTTAAGGTCGTGACAGACGAACGTGGTTATGCGGTTTATTTTTCGCGTTCGCCTATACCGTTTCCGCGCGACGCGGTAAGCAAGTACGGCAGTATAAGCGCAGCGTTGGACGCCGTACCGGAGCTTATATCAGAATTTCGAAAGCACACCGGGCTCTATGTGTACCGCCGCAATTTTCTGCTTCGGTTTGCAAGGATGGAACCGACCGCGCTTGAAAAAACCGAGATGCTCGAACAGCTGCGGGTTATCGAAAATGCCGGCCGGATAGTTGTTGCCGAGATCGAAGGCGGCTCGATCGGGGTCGACACACAGGAAGATCTCGAAAGGGTTAGAAAGATTTTGGAAATCCAAAGAGCCGAGCCTGCAATCCAAAACGTATGAGTGACTGGCTGGGCTTGGGATTTTTCGTGTTGCTTATCATCGGCATAATCGCCGGTTTGAAGGTGCTAAGCAAGCCTCAAACGCGAACTGAAGAGGAATTTGAAAGCAACGCCGAAGGTACAACGATGCTCGGAACAAGCATGAATGCTTTGCAGGAAATGATGAACCCGGAAGCCGCAAAGGCAAAAGAGGTTCAGACGCAAATGAAAGAAGGACGGTATCAGAAGAAAAAGCGCGAAGGAAAAGGAAACGGGTCAAAACCGCCTGCATAAGGGGGTAGTTACCTTGAACGTTAATAGTGTTCAACCGACAGGATTTTATGACTAAATACATTTTCGTAACAGGCGGAGTGGTTTCGAGTTTAGGCAAAGGCCTTGCGGCAGCTAGTATCGGCTGCCTGCTCGAGGCTCGCGGTATGAAGGTCCAGATGATGAAGCTCGACCCGTACATTAACGTCGATCCGGGCACGATGTCGCCGTTTCAGCACGGCGAGGTTTTTGTGACCGACGACGGGGCCGAAACCGATCTCGACCTTGGGCATTACGAGCGGTTCACGCATGCCGAACTGTCGCAGGCGAACAACTGGACGAGTGGGCGCATTTATCTTTCGGTTATCGAAAAAGAGCGTCGCGGCGATTATCTAGGAAAAACTATTCAGGTGATACCACACATCACGGACGAGATAAAAATGGCCGTTAGAAAGGTTGCCGAAACGCACGAACCAGACGTTTTGATCGTCGAGATCGGCGGAACGGTCGGCGATATCGAATCGCTGCCGTTCATGGAGGCGATTCGCCAAATGGGCAACGAAGAAGGACGCGGCAACGCGATCTTTGTTCACGTCACGCTGATCCCGTTCATCGCCGCAGCCGGTGAATTGAAAACAAAACCGACGCAGCACAGCGTTCGCGAGCTTCGCGAGATCGGTATTGCACCCGATATTTTGCTTTGCCGTTCCGAAAGGCCGGTTTCGCTTGATCTGCGGCGCAAGATCGCGCTCTTTTGTAATGTCCAGGAAAACGCGGTCATTTCCGCATTGGACGTGCCGACGATCTATGAAGTGCCGCTCGCATTTCACGAACAGGGTTTGGACGAACTGATCGTCAAGGACCTAGATCTTAAAGAGCGATTTCCGCATTCGGACCTTAAAAACTGGCGCGATCTGGTCTCGACGATCAAGGAACCCGAGGGCGGACAGGTCAAAATAGCGATCGTCGGAAAATATGTTGAGCTTGAGGATTCATATAAATCTCTGCGTGAGGCCCTGACGCACGCCGGTGTTGCGAACAACCTGCGCGTCAAGGTTACGTGGCTCGAGTCCGAGCATTTGATGAAGGACGATTATGAAAACGAGCTTCGCGATTACGACGCCATCCTGGTCCCGGGCGGCTTTGGAAAACGGGGTATTTCGGGCATGCTGCGGGCGATAAAATATGCGAGAAGGTCAGGCACGCCGTATTTTGGGATTTGTCTGGGAATGCAGACGGCATGTATCGAGTTTGCGCGAAACGTTTGCGGGCTGCGCGATGCCGATTCAACCGAGTTTAACGAAAACACGCCTTTTCCGATCATCTTTAAATTGCGCGATCTTGTCGACGTCGAAGAATTGGGCGGTACAATGCGGCTCGGCGCCTGGGCTTGCGAGCTTAAGGAGGGAAGCCTCGTTCGCGAGATATATCACGACGTGCCGGAGATATCGGAGCGGCACCGACACCGCTATGAATTTAACCCGGAATTTCGCGGCGTGCTCGAAAAAGAAGGGCTGGTCATCAGCGGCATTTCGCCTGACGGCAAATTTGTCGAGATGATCGAACTGCCGCGTGAGCAGCATCCATACTTTGTGGCGTGCCAGTTTCATCCCGAATATAAATCGAAACCTCTTGCGGCACACCCGTTGTTCACGGCGTTTGTCAGAGCCGCTTGGGAAAACCGTATGAAGAGCGAAAACCTCAAACACGACGTAACAAGTGACAAACACATGGAACTGCCAGAGCACGTTGAGGTTGGAAGCGACGAGTGACTCGGACGTCGTTTTAGAAAAGCAGGTTAAACCGCAGATAAATGCCGATGAACACGGATTTTGGTTCGAATACATCTGTGTTAATCTGTGTTCACCTTTGGTTCCGATTTTATGAATTCATTTGCAGTTGGAAATGCTAAATTCGGTGATGGACGCCTGACGATCATCGCCGGTCCGTGTGTTGTTGAGACTGAAAAGCACGCGCTGTTCATGGCGCGCGAGATCAGCGATATCGCAAAAGGCGTCGGGCTCGATCTGGTTTACAAATCCTCATTCGACAAGGCTAATCGCAGCTCGATCGATAGCTTTCGCGGGGAGGGAATGGAATTTGGCCTGGGGGTTTTGGCAACCGTTAAAGGGCAGATCGGCGTACCGGTGATCACCGATATTCACGAACCGTGGCAGGTGGAAAAAACAGCTGAAGTTGCTGATATTTTGCAGATTCCGGCGTTTTTGTGCCGCCAGACCGACCTGCTTGTGGCGGCGGCAAGATCGGGTAAGGCGGTTAATGTAAAAAAAGGGCAGTTCCTTGCCCCGTGGGACGCAAAAAACATCGTCGATAAGCTGCAAAGTGCTGGCTGCGACAAGATATTATTGACCGAGCGCGGAGCGAGCTTCGGGTACAACAACCTGGTTGTCGATCTTCGCAGTTTTCCGATCATGCGTTCATTCGGGGTGCCTGTCGTGTTTGATGTTACACATTCGCTGCAGCTCCCGGGCGGTCTTGGAAAGGCAACCGGCGGACAATCGCAATACATCGAAGACTTTGCCCGGGCCGGAGTTGCATGCGGCGTGGACGCCGTTTTTATGGAGGTTCACGACAATCCGGCAAAAGCGCCGAGCGACGGGCCGAACCAGTTGCCGCTAGAAAGATTGGAAAAGCTGTTGCGAAAACTAAGACAGATCCATGAGTTGGTTCATGGATCGGAACAAAGCCTGTCTGCATAAATGAAAAACGTACTTCTCGGCATAACGTGCCTTTCGTTTGTTCTCGGGTGCAGCATTTCAAACCTTTTTAACCGGAACGCAGCGAATAGGATTTCCGAACCGAAACCATCGCCGACGCATACTGCGACGCCGACGCCTTCGCCCAGTGCTTCGCCTCGGGCCGAGGCAATGCTTTTGACCTTGAGAAAGTCCGCCGGTAAATATCCATACGAGGTCAAGCTGCTGGAAAATTCTGAATTAAGGACTCGGCTGACCAAACTGCTCGGCGGCGAATGGCCGGATATGAAGGCGAACTGGAATGTCGAGATACCGATCGAGATCGAAGGCCCGGTTTTCAAAGCGAGCGCGTGTCAGGCGCACAACTGCGCAGCTAATAATTATGTGATGTTTGTAGATCTCGATAATGACAATATAAATGTTTATCACATCGAAGAAGATAAAGGCGCAAAGACGTATTTTGAAAAAGGAAGGATCGCGCTGCCCAGGAAGTTTGAGGATGAGATCAAGCCAGGCAAGTAACGCAGCGCACGTCGTGCGTAAATTGGAATTGTGCCAAAAGCATACGGCTCCTAGCGGAGCCTAAACTCTCTCAAAGAAAAATGAGATTATATTTAGCCCTCCTTTTAAGTGTTATTTACTGTTTGTTCGGTGTTGCATCAGCCTTTGCGCAGGACGAAACCTCTCGTGTCGAAGCGACGTGGAAAGTGCAGAAATACGATATCAGAGCGACGCTGCCGCAAAATGCCGCTGACAGGAACCTCGTGGTAAAAGCCACGATAAGTGTCAAAAATGTTTCAGACGCTCCGGCTTCAACGCTGAGCCTTCGAATCAGTCCAAATGCGGAGATCTCTTCGGTAACGGTCAATGGCGCGACTGCTGATTTTTCGAAACGTCAGGAAAAAGCCTCTGCATCGGTCGAACTTCAACGGGTTCAGGTTCGTGTACCCTCTGTCCAGCCAGGCGGCACGTTGACTGCGGTGGTTGATTACAAACTCGAGGTAAAGGAAAACTCGGGCATTGCCTCGCTTTCACCGGTCAGCTCGCACTTTTTGCCGATGTCGTTCTGGTATCCCACGCCAAACAGTTGGTTCTTTGCACGCGGGGCGGACTCCGCGCCGTATTCGATCGCGGTTGCGGGTGCACAGAGTGATTTTGTGACAGCGGGCGATAGAAAGAGCAAGGACGCAGCCTACGAAGAAAAGCTGAACGGCCAGCCGTTTTTTGCGGTCGGAAGCTGGGACGTGATCAACACGGCGGGTCCGACGGTTCTTGTTCCGAAAGGCTCAAACGCCGATGCACAAAAACTGGCAAACGAGCTGGCGGCGATCGCGACCGATGCGAAAACGTTTATCGCCACGCTGCTCGGCGCAGCACCGGATGAGCCGATCAGGATCGTTGCCGTTCGACGCGGAACCGGTTTTGCGGGCGGCGGAACGATCTTTGTCGATGAGAGCGTTTTTCGTCGACCAAAGATCGACTCGCTGACGGCGATGAATGTTGCCGAGGCAGTCGCAAAAATGTGGATCGGCGGTGCGATCGGTGTGACGGGCGACGCGCAGGGCACGATTCGTGAGGGACTTGCCCGGTTCATCGCGACGCAGTTTATCGAAAACCGTTTCGGAAAGGATGTCGCGGATGTTGAGCGGATGCGGCAGCGAACGGCGTACGCTTCGGTTGCGCGGCGCGACTCGCCGCTTAGAACTGTAACGCCCGTTGACGATTTTTATTTTTCCGAGGTCGCGAACAAAGGTGCGATGATCTGGAACCTGCTTCAAAGGAAAGTCGGCAAAGACGAGTTTTACAGAACGCTTCGCGAAAACGCCAAGGACGGCCTCGAAATGGCTGAGCTTCGTCAGGCATTCTCCCCACAAAAAGATTTTCTTGATTACGCGATCGACCAGACGACCGACATGAATTTGTTGGTTGGTCTGCCGCAAGCCGGAAACGGAGAAACCAAGGTTGCGCTGCGAAACACCGGCAGCATAGACGCTACCGTGACCGTAACGGCGACGACTGCAACCGGTGAGGTCCTTGCCGCGCCGACAACGATCCGCGCAACAAGTTTTGGCGAGGTGAGTTTCAAGACGCCCGCGAAAATTGTACGTGCAGAAGTCGATTTTGAAAAGCTGTATCCGCAGCAGGATTATTCGGACGATGTCGCACCACGCGAATTTACCGACAGCGACGAACTGCTCGCAGTAAAACGGGCGTTCGATCAGCAGGATTTTGCCGGCGCTGAAAAGAACGCACGCCTTGTATTGCGTGATCTGCCGCGATTTGACGATGTTCGGGTCCTGCTCGGACGCGCTTTGCTGGCGCAGAACAAAACGGCCGACGCAGAAAAGGAGTTTCACGCCGTACTGGACGAAAAATTGCCGACCGCCCGCTCCATAGCGTGGGCCGACGTAGGGCTGGGCGAGATAGCCTCGCGAGCGAACAAATCGTCCGAGGCCGTGAAGTTTGCGGAGGATGCGATAAGAGCCGATGGCGAATACGGAGCAAGCCTAGCCGCACGCACGCTCCGCAATAAACTGAACGTTTCGACAGCCTCGGACGACAGTATCAAGACATATTTTGCTCAATTCGACAAAACGGCGGTTTCGAACCGAAAGGCGGATCTCGACGCGATGGTTGTCCCCGGCGACGCGACAAAATTTGCGAACGGCCTGTCGGGCCAGACCGAGCAATGGCAGACTCAGGTCAGGCAGATCGACCCGCTTGACGCAAATAATGTTTTGGTTGAAACGAATTTGAATGTAAAATTACTCAGCCGCGATGCAACAAGCGGGATAGCAGTTTTCCGCATGACCAAAGTCGGCGGCGAATGGAAAATTAGCGGTGTTGAGATGTTTGAGGTAAGATAGGCGGCAAGAATTGGCACTAATTTGGATGCAGGTCGGGCAGAGCTTATGATGAGAAAAACTGTTTTGTTGATCACATTTCTTATCCTGATATTTTCGCTGTCTGTTTTTTCTCAGAAAAGGGCCCGACTCGGAAAGGTATGCGGAAATCCGAAACAGCCGTGCGGCTATGCCAAAAATTTTCAACCTTTTGAACTGCCGTTCGATACCGGCCGAAATTTTGCGATCGCAAATTCAGAATATTTTTACGCTGTCGTTCTCGAAAGCTCGAAACTGGATCCGGACCGCTGCGAGCAGGCGTTTCCCGAATCGCAGCGGCTTGCTGTCCAGGCGCTTTTTCCGAACAACAAAGTTTTTGTCGTCAGATGCCCCGAACCGGGTAGCAATTACTATACGAATGTCTCGCAGGACGTAAGCCTGATGGCGATTTATGCGGGCAGAACGCTTCCCGAAGCAAAAGCTTTTCTAAAAAAGGTTCAATCAACCAGGAAGGGAATTTTGCAAAATATTTCGTCAACGGGCAAATATAAGAATTTGACCGTTCGCCGCATGCAGGCCGGAATAAACGGAACCTAAAATTCAAAATATCTGCAAATTAATTATTTAACTATTAATTGGTAATTAAATAATTAGACAGCAGAAATAGCTGATGAGAAACATCAAACTTCTGCTTATGGACTGTGACGGCGTTTTAACGGATGGCCGTCTTTATTTTTCTGCACAGGGAGAAGATCTTAAGGTTTTTCACGTTCGCGACGGGCAAGGTTTGGCTCTTTGGCATCAGGCCGGGTTTCACTCGGGAATAATCTCCGGCCGTGACGCGGGGGACATCGTAAGAAAACGCGCGGACGAACTTGGCATTAAGTACGTTTATGTAAGTTCGCCGGACAAGATCGCGGATTTTGAAAAGATAATCGCAGATGCTGGCGTTACGCCTGAAGAGGTTGCGTATGTCGGAGACGATATAGGCGATCTTGGTTTAATGAGACGTGTCGGATTCGCCGTTGCGGTTGCCGACGCGGTTGCCGAGGTTCGAGAAGCAGCGGATCACCTCACCGAAGCCCGCGGCGGGCACGGAGCTATAAGAGAAGTTGTCGATATGCTTCTCGCGTAACAAGCTTAGAGGGCACAGGCGGAAGCAGAAGGGCTATTTACTGCCAATTTTCGATCATGATTCCGGAAGCAGTAATCCAACCTCAGCCAATTTTGTTAGTGCTCCTTCCATCATTGCCGGAAGAACCTGTTTGAACGAAGCTTTTTGGCCTTTTTCGACCTTGACACGGTTCAGCATTTCCCGCGCAAGGGCGGTCCGGTCCCGGGTTCCATCCGCTACAATGATCAATTTTGTAAGAAATTCGTTAGTAACGCTAAAATCTTCACCGATCAATGTCGTTACGCCCGTACTGCCGCTGCGTAACTGCCAACGCGCAAAATCGCTCGCGTGCGGCTTCTGTTCCACCGAGGCAGCGTACGGCGTCTGGTGCATAAAAAGCTGGACAAACCCGGCGCGAAACAGATCGATCAGATTTTCTGCGGTCGCCTTGACCTCTTCCTCGTGGCCCGTAGTTCCGCCAATTGCAGCGATCAGGTCGTCAAATGGTACGGCCTTAGCGCCGAGCGTTCCCAAATATTCAAGGGCTGCTTTCGTCATCGGATGAACGACGTCGACCGAACCTCTCTTGCCAATGAATCGGGTTCCGTGATTTTCCTTGCCGTTGCCGGCGGTTGATTCGTGCCTCGCCTTTGAAGATATCTGGAAAAGTCGAATCACTGTGTCGGGTGCAGGAGAACGGTCGAGCTGGGCATCTGCACGGCAAACGATGGTCCGCCTAAAACGGCGGCCGACAAGAAAATCAATATATTGCTCGCGCCTGATGATGTCGTGTTTTAAATTATTAATTGTCTCACGCGCGGACTCAGCTAAACCAGCGGCAAGGGATTTCGACGGATCCGATTCTGCGATGAATTGCAGATCGTGTTTGGAAAGAAGCGACGCGAATTGATGAAAGTAATACGGTTTGTTTATGCCGGAAAGGTCGTCATGAATAACCGTCGCTCGCGACTTATTTAAGATCAGCTCCTGTTCATGTTTTACGACCGAGTGGTACAGGCTGTCCGAACCGGCTCCCTTCGCAAGGAGATCCAGAAATGCGATCGCCTGCTCTGCCATATCGTTCAAGTCGGCGATTCCAGCAGCGTGATACTGCATAGCGTCCTGAACGATCTCACGAAGGTGGCAGCCGGGATACGCGTTATAGCTGATGTAGCCGATCCCGTTTGGGTTCAAACTTGTTCCGTAAATCTCAAGAATCCGATCACGGACGGAGTCGGGCACCCATGAAAAAAGACCGTGAGCGATGATTATATCGAATCGGCCGAATCTTTCGATGTCATATTCAAGAAGATCCTGCCTAAAAAACTCGACATTTGAAAGTCCTAATTCAGAGGCGGCTTTTTTTGCGTCGGCGATGTGGCCATGGGAAAGATCTACGCCAACAAATTCGCTGTCCGGCAATGTATACGCAAACGAGAGAAGATTCGCGCCGCTGCCGCAGCCCAGTTCAAGAACACGACACTTTTGCGGATCGGTCGGATTCAGCCCGCTCAGCACACCCATGACCGCTAGATGATCCGGGTGAGTAAGCGGAAAAGTAAACGCCGGATAGGCCACCTTGTCGTAACTAAACTCGCTTTCCATAAACCGGATTCGATCCTCGGTACGCGCTGCTGATTAATATCAATATGGCATAGCTTACTTTTGTTTACGGCGTTATTCAAGAAAAATCTGAAGGACAAGTTTACACAATGGCGCACCGTCAAAATCGATTGATTTAAAACGGATATCGTGAGAAACTTACCCACATCCAAGCGGGCGTAACTCAATGGTAGAGTGTCAGCTTCCCAAGCTGAAAGTTGCGGGTTCGATCCCCGTCGCCCGCTCCAACCGCAGCAGGAAACACCCGTCCCGGATTTGTTTGGTTTCACCGAAATAAATTCGAGCTCTACAACTGCTTTTTGTAACAAGTTGATTCGCCGTTCGAAAGCTGTATGCAAAGTTCGGGTGCGCTGCCGCTCGGCTCTTGTTTTAGCGACCAAATGAAGCTTTCCTTCTGTCGCTTGACCTTACCTTCGCCGTTTAGCCGTGGGTTGCACCCATTTCTCGTGATCGTTCCGCCGTCCGTAATATTGAAAACAAGTCGTTGGCCTTCGAGTGAGATCGTACCCTGTTCAAGTGTCGCGTCTTCTCGGCAGCAGGCCGATTCGCAATGCCTATGCGACAAAATGTGCTTGAACTGACCATCGGGGAAAATTTCCAACCGGCGAGCTTCAACGAAGGAAATGCCGGAGCGGCTGCCCGTGACCGGATTTAGTTCAGCCGGCATACCGCCGCCGATCTCCCATGCACCAATGATCTTCGTAAAACTTGTATTCGACAGGGCGCTATTCAGATCATGCAGAAATGTAACCTCAAAATTTCCCTCTTGGTGCGACGTTCCGTCGAGCACGTATGTCGCGTCTATAGCGCCTTGTGGTGTCAGGCGGCCTTGGACCTTCATATGGAAATCTGCAAGTGAGCCGGTCAATTCGAGATTGCCCCGGCGATCGATCGTTCCTGTCAGCCACGCCTCGCCGGAAAGACCGTCGGACGCGCCGAAAAAAGCCTGCACTTTGCCTGAAGCGTTGAATCCGTACAGATCAAACACAACTTTTCCTCGCTGGTTGGCCGAAGTATTAAGAGCTTGTCCCGTGTACTGTCCGGCACGGTATCCATGGAAGCTATTCGAATCTTGGGATATTACCGAACAGGCCGAGATCAGAATAAGAACAAAGCAGTGTAGGACGATAATAGTCTGTTTCATATTTATTCATACCTCAGAAAATAAGATAGCATTACGACGCTGTCGTATGCAGGTAGGGCGGGTGGTCAGCAGAGGATAAGAAGACAGTAAATCTTGAGCAACTAGGTTACGAGGACGTACATCTTAACCCGACATCCTGAAAATGGATGATGCGAAGGCAAATAGAACGAAACATTTGGCAACGCATGCAGATAATAGTTCATCATAATTGAATCGCTTGAAAACAAGAGCGAAATTCGACGGTCGATATCCGGTTTCTTAAATAAGTAGATTTAAGAGGCCTTTATTTTCGGCGGAAGTCGGCAAATTTGATATTTGACGTTATGTATTCAAAATGGGTTTCGGGCAGTAAAATACTGCTTCGCAAGCGGACGGTGCGGAAGGATTGAAACAAAGTCAGATAATGCTCCGACACGGCTTGACAAACCTTATCGAAGTATAGAGAATACATATTTGCCTCCAAGCAATTCGATTTAGCTGGAAAAGAGAAAAAGTTAAAAACTTTGCTTAGGTGGTTGACAATAAGAAACGCTTCTGTATAATCAGTAGTTTCGCTTGTAGTAGAAGCGGGTTGAAAAAAACCAAGTTGATATTTGAAAACTAGATATGCGAGTCCATGTGTTAATTCGTACGAAAGTACAAAAATAGAACTAGGAAAAATAACG
>DATJGV010000020.1:0-6952 GCA_035494575.1 Pyrinomonadaceae bacterium
CCCTTTTGGCGCAGGATCGATTCGGCGGCAAGTTCGGTCGCCTTGACGGAGTTGCGTCCAATGCCGAGATTTAGTGATATGGTCTGGTCCTCGCTGGACGCTCCGATCGATAAATATCCGATCTTGTCTTTTTCGGAACCCGCGAGCAGGTTCAATCCGGCATTGTATTCAAAGATCGAGTTTGCTTTTTCCTGTGCGTCGAGGGCTTTGTCGATCTCACCTCGCAGCGAGTAAAGGTTTGCAAGATTTGAGTACACGCCCGCGAGATCGGGATGATACGGGCCTTGTGTTTTTATCTTGATATCGATCGAACGAAGATATAATTCCTCAGCCTTTGCCAGATCACCGGTGTCCTTGTTAAGGATCGCGAGAAGATTAAGCGTGTATCCTGTATATGGATGTTCGGGGCCCACAGCCTTTTCAAAGATCGCCAAAGCCCGTTCACCCAAGGGTTTTGCCTTTGCGTAGTCGCCCGCCGTGGCGTACATCTGCGAGATGTTATAAAGCGTCTGTGCAACGTCGATGTGGTCCGGCCCAAGGCTTGCTTCGCGGATCTTAAGGGCACGAAAATAGAGATCCGCAGCCTTGGCCGGATCGTCATAAAGATTCGCAATATTGTTCAGCGTGGTGGCGACATCCGGGTGGTTCGGCCCGAGCGCCTTTTCTCGAATGGCAAGCGATCGCTCGTAATAACTGAGCGCCGTTTGCGTATCGCCTTTAAGCTTGCTTACTATCGCGAGGTTGTTCAACACGCCCGCGATCATCAAGTGGTTCGGATCGAGATTTTTTTCCCTGATCGCCAGGGCCTGTTTTAATGTCGATTCGGCCTTTGGATACAATCCCATGTCCTTGTACATGATGCCGAGGTTGTTGAGCACAAGGCTGTTCAAAATGTGATCTTCGCCCAGTGCTTTTTGCAGCGTGGCGAGAGCTCGCAGGTATAGCGATTCGGCTTTTTGATAGTCAGGTTTGTCGCTGTAAACGTTGGCGACCAGCAGCAACGCGAGGCCGGTGTCGCGGCTATCGGGTCCAAGCAGCTCTTCGCGAACCTCAAGCGAATGTTCCGCCGCAGGCAGCGCTTTATCATAATCGCCCGCTCGCCAATATTTGACCGACTGCGCCGCGGATCTTCGAGCTTCATCGAGCGCAAAATCGTTCGGCGTAGCAGCGCGGATCTCAGATACCGTTATGTCGTACTTGCCGGCGGGAGCTGATTTTTGCCGCGGCTCGACGGTAAAGCTGCAGGAGCATTTTGTGGAAGTGGCGAACTCGACGACCTCCTGGCCGGTTGTTCGCGGTTCGACATCAAAATCTGCAACCACATTTCGATCGGCGTCAAGAAGATGAGCGACCAGATCGACGCCGCGCTGCTCAATTGCTATCCGGGCAAATTGGTTTGGTTCGAGATCGATAGTGTAGGCGTGGTTTTCACCGCCGGTTATCGAGCGCTCCATTGGCTTGCCGAGAACGAGACCGGTAACTTGCTGGGAAAAAGCAGTCGAAAAATGTGCGAAAAAAATGATGAGGACGAACAGTGCCGCCTTATGAGAAAACAACTTGTCGGCTAGCAAGAAACCACCTCCGGAGATCATTTTGTGTCAGATCGGTTCCCGAAGATTATCTCACAATCCTGAAAGCATAGTCACCAATATTTTCCTCTGTTCCGTCGGGTGCGATACCTGAAACCCTGAAAACGTATCTCTGCGGCTTCAAGGTGGCGGCCGGCACGGTCACGGAAATGGACAGCATCTGATCGCCCCTTGCTTTTACTTTGCCGGCGTTCCAAACAACGCTGCTTGTCTGGTCAAGAAGCTCGACCTTGTATGCGTTGTAATCTACCGGCTCTAACTCAAGCCGAAATGCCGCTCGCTCGGTGTTTTGAGCAAGCTTCAGACTTTTCATCTCGCCGGCGCCGCGTAACGGCGGAGTGAGAACAAAAGACGCGACGACCGGGACGCGGGGCGTCTGAGGCTCGGGCCTCTTTCTCACTTCCGGCTGATCGGCAGGCCTTTCTTCAGGTTGAGATTCGTTTACCGGAGACGTCATAGTACCCGTCGGCGAGGCTTCGGCAACAACAGGACGTTCTTGCGGCGCCACAATATTCGCAACGGCATTTTGCGGCTCAGTAACGGCCACATCAACCTGTTGCGGTCCTCGTTGATTGCGGATCAGCCAGATCGCCCCGACCAAACACAGCAACGCGACGGCACCAAAAGCCAGTGTCGCAGGCCTCAGAGCCAACTGCAATTTCTCCCAAAATCCGATTTCCGAAGCTTTAACGACAGTTGGTTCCATCGTTGGATCGCGGTCTGCGTGCTGATAAAATGCACGGGCAAAAGCCACTTTTTGCCGCCGCTTTGGTGTCGCCATATAGAACGACTCGAATTTTTTAGAAGTAACCGCGTCGAGACTGCCGTTTACATACGAATCGACGAGATCGTTCTCGACGTTCCGCAAAAAAGTGTCAAAGCCATCGTCAACAAACGAAAGCTCGTCGTATCGGAGCGTTTCCTGTTCGGGCAACGAACCGAGTAAATAAGACCGTGCTGATTCTGTGTTGTAATTTTCGCCGTTCATAGCCGACCGGGTGGGACATCGGTGTCCTCAACCATATAAGACAATTTTCAAAAAGTATTTCACCCCATACATTTACTGACGCAAGCTTCCAGTTTGTTCCTGATCCTACAGGCCCTGATCGCCAGCGCGTTGGCGGAAATTCCAAGATCTTTTGCAAGAACACTGCGGTTGTCGATCTTTTCTCTTTGATCGCCCAAATAATACCGAAGAATAATGTCGCGGCTTCCTGCCTCGAGCGAAGTCGTGCACTTTTCGAGGCACTTTAACATCTGTTCTTTTATCTCGGCGTCGCCCGAATCGTCTGTACGGTGATAGCCGATATTCACATCGTCGAGCGGCGTGTTTTTCGTGTCGGCGCTTCGCAGGTGTTCGAGAAATACGAATCTCGCGACGGTGTAGCAGTATTTTGCAGGCGTATCCGTTTTTATCGCACCTTCCTCTTCCAGGCGTCGGGCAACACGATTAAGCGTTTCGTCGGCGAGATCGTCCGCGTTAAGGCAGTTTTTTCGGTCAAAATACCAGACCAGCCGGTCCCGCATTTCAAGATACCGCTGCCCGTTCGAAGCCTCGCCGTCATCCAGCCAGTTCAGAAAAGAATTGAACGAGCTTTCGGACAGCGACCACGTGGAGGATTTCGTTTTGGATGTCGTGGATTCGACCATCGCAATTCGCGAAAAACGGTTTTATTACTTGGATAATAATAGCAGAATGCGATGCGAAGCTGGAAAAGGTGAGATTATGCTGAAGATACAACTCATAAGAGAAAACTATCAACCCACCACTCTCAACTATTAAGAGTTTGATCCGTTGATCGTTCAAGGTTGACAGTTAACAGTTGGTCAGATGCTATAGATCGATCTCCTCGTTTTTTACAAGGTCGAACGTTTCCTTAAGAGCTTTCAGGACGCTGTTTTGGCTGAGGTTGTCCAATTTTTTGAAGTCGATGTGCAATGTGAATTCCCCGTTTTTCGGTGAGTATCGAAACGTCTTTCGTTTTTCACTGTCGCCGTTTCTTTCCGTGACCGGAATCGGAGCAGTTCGCTCGCCGCGAGCCGCTTTTTTGACCGTTTCGCGGTCGCGCGAGCCGTTTACAAGCTGATCGGTCAGCTTTAGCATCGCATCCTCATCAAACTGACGAGCGATCTCAAGTAAAGTAGATTTTGAGGAAATCTTGGCCGCACGGCACTTTTCGCGGATCTTTGCCGGGATTCCCGCTATCGTCATCAACTCGGTAACGGTTGTGCGGCTTTTGCTTATCTTTTTCGCGATCTCTTCCTGTTTATAGCCAAACTTATCTGCAAGTGCGGCCAGACCGTCCGCTTCTTCCCAAATTGTCAGGTCTTTTCGCTGAAGATTTTCGATAAGAGCGATCTCTGCGATCCCCTGTTCGTCGATGTCGAGCTCGATACACGGAACCTCCTGCAAACCCGCAAGTCCCGACGCGCGCCACCGCCGCTCACCGGCGATTATCATATATCTGCCGTTGCCGTTCGGTTTGACGAGAAGCGGTTCGAGCACGCCTTTCTCTTTGATAGATGCCGAAAGTTCGGTGAGATCACCGATCTCAACGCGCGGCTGTTCCGGGTTAGGTTCGATGCGGTCGATGGCTATCACCTTTCCGACCGGACGGTTCGCCCGCGAAAGTTCCTCGACGTAATGAAAATCGTGCCGCATGTGCACGGTTGCGGGCAGGCCACGTTTAGACACGTTTCAGTACCTCCTTCGAGAGATCCTTGTACTCGATCGCACCGGACGAACGCGGGGCGTACATCGAAATGGGTTTTTTGTGTGCAGGAGCTTCTTCCAGTCGAACGCTGCGGGTGATTATCGTATTGAACGTCTTCTTGCCGAAAACCTTGCGGATATGTTCCTCGACATCGCGCGAAAGCGCCGTGCGGCGGTCGTAAAGCGTCACGAGGACCCCGAGCAGGCTCAGTTCCGGATTCGGCCGCAAACGCACCTTTTCAATCGTCTCCAAAAGGTCGTCGGTTCCCTCCATCGCAAAATACGACGATTGGATCGGGATCAAAACGTAATTGGCTGCAACTAACGCGTTTACGGTTATAAGCCCTAGCGTCGGCGGCGTGTCGATGATTATCAGATCGTAATTGCCGCGGACCTGTTCGATGCGGTCGCGAAGCCGGTAGATCGCATCGAAATCGCCGACCAGTTTCGCCTCAAGCTTTGCAAGGTTGATCTTTGCCGGAATTATCTGAAGTTTTTCGACGCCGGTCTGATAAATTAGGTCCGTAAGCGGTCGCTGCGTGTCGGTGAACATCTCGAACGAGCCGCCGTTGACGCGTTCGGGGTCGATGAACGACAGCGAGCTGTTGCTCTGCGGATCGAGATCGATGAGCAGGACGCGTTTTCCCGCTTCGGCACAGGCTGCTGAAAGATTTATAGCGGTCGTAGTCTTTCCGACTCCGCCTTTTTGATTAGCGATGACGATTATCATTTCTTGCAGGGAAAAATATTATCCGATCAGATCGGGCCAATCTTCGGGAGCCGGGCTGCCCTCGTCCGGTTCGCTTTCGATCTGTGTTGACGATGCCGACATTTCCAAAACCTTGCGCTCGGCGTATATCGGGCAGTCTAGCCTCAATGCCAACGCGATTGCGTCCGACGGCCGCGAATCCATAGAAACGGCCTCGCCGTCGCGGTCGGTCATTTCGATAACGGCGTAGAACGTATTATCGATCAGGTCGGTAATGACAACGCGCTGCGCCTTCATGCCGCCCGCGATGATGAAATTGCGAAGCAGATCGTGCGTCATCGGACGCTGCGGCACGATCTTTTCGATCTCGAGCGCGATAGCGTTTGCTTCGAACGCACCGACCCAAATTGGAAGAACGGTGTCAGAATCGACGCCCTTTAGCACGACGATAGGAGTGTTCGTGTTCGGGTCCATTATGAGGGCACCGATCTTTACTTCAACTGATGTTTCGTTTTCTTCCACCGCTTCTAGCAAACCTCACCGAACAGCGAATTAGATTTAACGTCCGTGATCTTCACGTTATGAATCATACCAAGACCTTCGCGCCTTGCTTCAAAGTTTACCACTTTATGACACGTCGAGTGGCCCGAAAGATGCCCGTCACTTTTCGCAGACGTTTTTTCCGCCAGAACCGATACGCTCCGGCCGATGTAACGCTTGAGCAACGCATCCTGTTTTTTTCGCTGCGCCGATTCGAGTTCAAGAAAACGAAGCGTCTTTTCGCCCGGCGTCACGTCGTCTTCCATCTCGAACGCCGGCGTTCCGGGACGCGGCGAATACTTGAAGATATACGCGCTGTCGTATCCGCAATATTCTACAAGTTTGACGGTTTCCTGAAAATCTTTTTCGGTTTCGCCCGGAAAACCAACGATGATATCGGTCGTCAGCGAAATGTCCCGTTTTGACGATTTGATCTTATCGATCTTTCTCAAATAACTGTCCGCCGTGTGGCCGCGTTTCATGCGTTTCAAAACACGGTCGCTTCCTGATTGTACGGGCAGGTGAACCCAATTACAAAGATTTTCGTTCTCATCGATCGCGTCAACAATATCGTCGCGAAAATCCCTCGGAAAAGATGTCGTAAATTTTATCCTTTCCATTCCCGTTGCGGCAACCGCGCGAAGAAGTTTTGCAAACGGCGTCGTTCCGCGAACGCCTTCGAGGCCCGAATCCGACTCAGGACGATAGCTGTTCACGTTCTGTCCGATCAGATGTATCTCTTTCACCCCTTGGCGGCGAAGCTCCAAAACGTGGCGGATGATCTCCGACGCAGAAAGGCTCCTTTCACGTCCGCGCGAAAACGGAACGATGCAGTATGTGCAGAATTTATTGCAGCCCTCGATGATCGGAACAAAGGCAACGTACGGCGAATGACGCTGTGTTTCCGCGGGCGTCCAATCGTAATCCTGCTCACGCTCGCCTAGATCGGCAAATCCCCGTCGGCCGTCAAACGCACTTTCTATCGCCTCCGACACGCGTCCGACCGCTCGGGTTCCGATGACAAAATCGATCCCGGCAGCTTTTTTAAAGAGCGTTTCGCCCTCAAGCTGAGCAACGCAGCCAAGCACCCCAACGAGCGGCTTTTTGCGTTTCTCATCGCGAATGCGACCGACCTGTGTGTATAGTTTTTGCTCCGCTTTTTCGCGGACGGAACAGGTGTTTATGAGGATCACATCGGCTGCAGATTGTTCGTGAGTGATCTCAAAACCTTTCGACTCGAGATTTGCGGCGACCCGCTCGGAATCCGAAACATTCATTTGACAGCCGTAAGTTTCCAGATAAACTTTTTTCATAGATATGGCGCGAGAAGCGGAAAACTTAAACTTCAAATCGAAGGATTTCGTCCACCTGCATTTACACTCAGATTATAGCCTGTTGCAA
>DATJGV010000021.1:0-3419 GCA_035494575.1 Pyrinomonadaceae bacterium
AGCTCGAAACGTTTGAGATCACTCGCGGTTAGCCGAAGAGCCTCAGCGGCCTTTGGAGCCTCTTCGGCGCTCTTCCACAGGATCGCGGCGCAGCCTTCGGGAGTAATTACAGAATAAACTGCGTTTTCCATCATCAGGACGCGGTCGCCTATCCCAATAGCGAGCGCGCCGCCCGAACCGCCTTCGCCAAGGATGACAACGATGATCGGAACCGTTATCGCAGCCATTTCTCGTAGGTTAAAAGCGATCGCTTCGGCCTGGCCGCGTTCTTCAGCGTCGATGCCCGGATATGCTCCGGGCGTGTCGATAAAAGTAATGATCGGGCGTCCAAATTTTTCCGCCATTTTCATCACACGCAGTGCTTTGCGATAGCCTTCCGGTTTCGGCATGGCGAAGTTGCGAAAGCGCCGCTGGTTGATATCGCGCCCTTTTTGCTGGCCGACGACAGCGACCTCAATATCGTTGAGTCGCGCAAAGCCGCACACGATCGCGGGATCGTCCGCGTAGCGCCGGTCGCCGTGTATCTCGACAAAATCCGTGAATATCTCGGAAAAAAGGTCCATCGAATAAGGTCTTTCAGGATGGCGTGCGAGTGTTACTCTGTCAAAAGCTGATGTTCCCATATTAATACTTAGAAGCCTTTAAGAAATGTTAGCCCGCGAAACACACGAAAGTTCGCGAAAATAAAAAAATGAAGGCACAATTGATGTCATTTCGTGTTTCGCTGGTACACGCCCTTGCTGACGAACGACAATGTTTGACCGCAAAGCATACGAAGATTCGCGAAATAAAAAGCGATGGTAAGTTTTCGTGTCATTTCGTGTGTTTCGCGGGCACAAACCCTTACTGCCAGACGACGCGGCAGCCGAGCTCTGCCAGATCCTTTTCAACACGCGTGCCGCCTTGTATCCGCAGCGGGCCGGATTGTACCCTTACCGCGACGTCGTCAATGTTAAAATTCAAATATACATCGCAATCGCCCGGATTGCCGCTCAGCACCGCAAAAACCCGTTCAAGGAAATCGGTATCGTATTTGCCGTCGGGGAAAACGACCGAGGCTTCGCGCGCCTTTGCCAATATCGTTTCAGCGAGACGTTTTACATCGCTGATTATCAGCGTGACGTCCTGACCCTCGCCCGCTTCTATCCTGCCTTCTGCAACAACGAGTTCGTCATCTTTGATCATCTCGGAGAATTTCGAAAAAGCGTCTCCCCAGGCAATGCACTTGATGCCGCCGCTGCGGTCCTCGAGCCTGAAAATGGAGAACCGATTACCTTTTTTGCTGAATTTTGCCTGTGCACCGCTGATTATCCCCGCAAACCGATGCGTTTCGCCCGGCTGTGCCGACAGGCTCTCGGAAATGTCCGGAATCGAAAGATCGGCAAGGGGCTGTGCGTAATTATCAAGCGGATGCACCGAAAGATAAAACCCAATAGCGGCTTTTTCTTCCTTCGATATACGGACTTGTGACCAAGGCTCAATATCGGGCAGAACAATATCGGACGCAAGCGAGTCATTCTCGTCCCCGCCGAACAGGGCATTTTGACCGCGGAGCTTGTCCTTCCATAGCCGCTGACCCTGAAGTAATACATTATCTATCGATTCATAAAGCTGTGCACGCCAGAGATTTATATTACTGCCCGCTTGGGCGAGCGAGTCGAACGCACCGGCCGAGACCAGACTTTCCATTCCGCGCCGATTTAACGAACCCTGGTCGATACGCGAAACAAAATCAAAAAGGGAAGTAAATTTCCCGAATTTTCGCGCGGCCAGAATGGATGAAACACTTGACGATCCGATTCCCTTGATAGCATTCAAACCAAACCTGACGGCTCCGTCGAGCGGCGTGAATCCGTGGTCGCTTTCGTTTATATCCGGCGGAAGCAGCTTCAAACCGATGGATCGCAGCTCGTTCGAGTATTTATAAACCTTTGCGCTGTCCTGCGACTCGTGCGACAGCACCGACGCGTAAAAATATGCCGGATAATGAGCCTTCAAGTATGCGGTCTGAAATGCGAGATATGCGTATGCGATACTGTGGCTGCGGTTGAACCCATAGTCGGCAAATTGCGACATAAGGTTAAAAATTTCCTCGGCTTTTGCTTTTGGTATGCCGCGGGCCACAGCTCCGTTAACGAATTTTTCGGAATGAACGGCCATTTCCTCGCGTTTCTTTTTACCCATCGCGCGGCGCATCATGTCGGCTTCGCCGAGACTGTATCCGGCGAGCTGCTGGGCAAGCTGCATGATCTGTTCCTGGTAAACGAGAACGCCGTAGGTGTTGCTGAGGATGTCTTTCATCTGCGGCACGAGGTAGCGTACCGGTTTATCGCCGCGGTGCCGCAAGATAAAATCCTCGATCATTCCGCCGTCGAGCGGGCCGGGCCGGTAAAGAGCGTTCAGGGCCGAGAGGTCTTCAAGTTCCTTTGGCTTGAGGCGGCGGCAAATTTCCTGCATTCCCGAAGATTCAAACTGGAATATCGCCTCGGTTTTTCCTTCGCCGAAGAGAGCCATCGTTTTTTCGTCGTTCAACGATACCTTGTTCCAGTCAATTTCGACGCCCGTTTTTTGTTTCAGAGATTCGAGGCAATCGCTGATGACCGTCAGCGTGGTCAAAGCGAGAAAGTCCATCTTGAGCATTCCCACTTTTTCCAGGTCGTTCATGGTGTACTGGCTGGTCAATTCGTTCTTGGACGACATTGCCACGGGCACGATCTCGTGCAGCGGTTTTGGCGAAATGACGACGCCGGCGGCGTGTACGGATGTATGACGCGCACAGCCTTCGAGTCGAAGGGCAAGATCGACTAGTTCCTTGACCTGCGGCTCGGTTTTGACGGCTTTTGAAAGTTCCGGAACTTGTTCGAGCGCCTGCGAGATACTAATATTGCGGCCGCGATACGGCGGCGGTATCATCTTTGCGATCCTTTCAACCTCGCCGTACGGCATATTCAGCGCTCGCCCGACGTCTTTGATCGCCGCCTTCGACGCCATCGTTCCGAACGTGATGATCTGGCAGACGGAATCGCGTCCGTAAAATTCTGTTACATGGTCAATGACGTCGCCGCGTCCGCGGATGCAAAAATCGATATCGATATCGGGCATCGAGATGCGTTCGGGGTTGAGGAAACGCTCGAACAGCAGGTCGTATTGCAGCGGGTCAACGTCTGTTATTCGCATGCAGTACGCCGCAAGCGAACCGGCGGCAGAGCCGCGACCCGGTCCGACGGGTATGCCTTTTTCCTTTGCGTATTTGATAAAATCCCAGACGATAAGGAAATAACCGGCAAAACCCATCTGGTTAATTGTTCCGATCTCGATATCGAGCCGCTCCCGGTACGCGTCAAGGTCGTATCTCAGCTTGCCGAGAGCCTGCATCGGTTCCCAGACCTCGCGTTTCCTCTCTTCGAAACCTTGTTTCA
>DATJGV010000022.1:0-8620 GCA_035494575.1 Pyrinomonadaceae bacterium
CGGCGCGTCGCAGAACCTGGGCGATCTGCCGTTTCATCTGGGAACGATCTTCGGCTTTACGGACGGCAATAATTTCCCGCCGCAAAACCCGTCGTTCGCCGGCGCCAAATTCTCTTATCCTTTTATCGCCGACCTGATCACGGCCGGGTTTATGAAACTCGGCGCCGGTATCGAAGATGCTCTGTTCGTGCAGAACGTGGCGTGGGCGTTTTCGCTGCTTGTAATTTTGGAGCGGTTTGCGCTCAAGCTTACGCGTGACGCGTTCGCTGCAAAGATAGTGCCGGTGCTGCTGTTTTTCAGCGGCGGCCTTGGCGTTTTTGCATTCCTTTCAGATTACTGGCACCAGACTGCATCTTTTTTTCAGTATCTACAGCATCTGCCGTTCGATTATACGATCGGCGACAAATTTCGCTGGGGAAATTCGCTCGTGGTCTTATTCATAACCCAGCGAAGCTTTCTGCTCGGCGCCCCTTTGACCATATTCGTCCTGACTTTTCTTTGGAAGATTTTTAGCAACGAGGCGGAATCACCTGCGGGTGGGTTCTTAAATGAAGCTGGAACCACGAAACAACACGAAATAACACGAAAAGATCGGGATTCTAAGAATCCGCAATCAGCATTCCCCATTCCGCGATCGGCTTTGCTGATCGGCTTTCTGGCCGGTACACTTCCGCTTATTCATCTTCACAGCCTGGCGGTTTTATTCATCGTGACGGCTTGCCTGTTTATCGCAAAGCCTGACAAATGGCGCGATTGGGTATCGTTTGGCGTCGGAGTCTGCATTGTTGCCGTGCCCGAATTAGCTTGGGCGCTCACGGGAACAGCGTCGCGTACGAGTGAGTTTTTCTCCTGGTGGTGGGGCTGGAACAAAGGCGACACAGATTTCTTCTGGTTCTGGTTTATCAATACGGGAATTACGATACCGGTGATCATCGCGGGGATCTTATATCTCTACTCGCCGCGTCGGCGCAAGGACGCGAGCAGCGATGAAAACACGCGTGCACAAGACCTCCTGCTGTTTTACATTCCATTTCTGTTCTGTTTTATTTTGTGCAACACTGCGCGGCTCGCCCCGTGGGAATGGGACAACATAAAAATATTGATATATTGGTTCATTGGTTCGCTGCCGTTCATGGCGATCTTTTTGGCATGGATGTGGCGCGAAAACGCAACACTCAGGATCGTGTCGATCGTGTGTTTGATAGTTTTGACTTCGTCAGGGGCGCTGGACGTTTGGCGTACCGTTTCGGGGCAAACGAAAATTCAGATATTTGAGCGAAAGGCTGTTCTGGCCGCCGATCAGATAAAAGCAAAAACGGAACCCGGCTCAATTTTTCTGAATGCACCGACATATAATACGGCCATTGCGTTGACGGGCCGCAATTCCGTAATGCGATATTCGGGTCATCTAGGCTCACACGGCATCGATTACCGCCAACGCGATGCCGATGTCAAGAGCATTTATGCGGGCACGCGTGACGCCGACAAATTGCTTTCAGAATATAACGTCGGTTACGTACTCATTTCGCCGGAAGAGAAGGCGATGATGCCCGTAAATGAAGATTTTTTTAAGAAGTTTCCGGTTGTGGTCGAGTCGGGAGACTACCGTGTTTACAAAACAGAGCAGTAAGGCAGTAGATCATTAGTTGTCGATCCAGAAATGAACGAAAATCCTTCAACCCCTGATAATCAACTTTCGTCAAATCGTTTTTGGTACGTAAGCTGCGTGCTCATTACCGCGATCGCCGCGTTTTTGCGTTTCTTTTGGCTTGGGCTCAAGCCGCTGCATCATGACGAAGGGGTAAATGGCTTTTTTCTCACCACACTTTTCAGAACCGGCGAATACAAGTACGACCCCGCGAATTACCATGGCCCGACGCTTTATTACATCGCACTTGCGTTTGCAAAAGTTTTCGGCCTTTCCACGATCCCGGTCAGGGCGAGCGTTGCCATATTCGGCGTGCTTACGGTCATACTTATTTTTTGGCTGCACAAATATCTCGGCCGCACCGGGGCCCTTTTTGCGGCGCTTTTTGTGGCTTTATCGCCCGGCATGTCGTTCATCTCGCGGTACTTTATTCACGAAACCTTTTTTGTTTTTCTAAGCCTCGGTTTCGTGATGGCGATCGTTTTCTTTATCGAAGAGAGAAAAGCCGGGATATTCTCGATCGCGTGGCTGGCGCTGATAGTCCTGGTAAGTTTGTCGCCGACAACGATGAACGTGTCCTCCCTTATCGCAGGCGATAATCAGACCGCGCTGTGGTCGCTTCGCGTCGTCTTTGCGCTGGTCGAGATCGCGTTGACTTACTTTGTGATCCGTCTGCTGCTCTCGTGGAACGAAGGCCGCCCGATCTATTTTATTCTGGCGTCGGCGTGTATATCGCTTTATTTTGCAACAAAAGAGACGGCGTTCATCACGCTCGGAACAATGGCGATCGCGTGCGTTTGCATTTGGCTGTGGCGGCGGATATTTAGCGGATTCTTTCTTGGAGAGCTGCGCTCGGACGAACGCAGCGAAGCGGATCTCACGTGGTCAAACTTTATAAAGGCCCTGGGCACGCGCAGCGACCTTACTCTGATCCTGGTGACTGCTGCGGTCGTGTTCATCTACCTCGGCGTTTTATTTTTCTCTTCGTTCTTCACATTCCCCGAAGGCGTTTCGCGTGCCTTTGAGGCATATTCGCTGTGGCTGAAAACCGGCAGCAAGGAACACACACAAAATGGTACGTGGGCGTATCTCAGATGGGGGATGAAGGCCGAAGCCCCGATATTTATCCTCGCTGCGATCGGTTCGCTCATTAGCCTTAAACTCGCCCGGCACCGATTCGCCATGTTTACTGCGTTTTGGGCACTTGGGCTTTTTGCCGCCTATACGATCATCCCGTACAAAACGCCTTGGCTTGCGATCAGTTTTCTGCTGCCGATGTGCCTCATTGCAGGTTATGCAATAAACGAGATGGCCGTTGCGAAACACACTTCGTTCAAAATACTCGCCGCAATTTGCGCGGTCGGGGCATCGATCATTCTCGCCTATCAGAGTTATCAGCTTAATTTCGTCCGGTACGATGACGACACTGAGCCGTACGTTTATGCCCATACAAAACGCGATTTTCTCGAATTGATAAAGGAAATAGACCGATATGCGGACAAGAGCGGCAAGGGAAAGGACGCGGTCATACAGATAGTCTCGCCTGACTATTGGCCGATGGTCTGGTACGTTAACGATTACACTCACGCCAATTTTTTTGGCCACCCGGTCGATGCGGACAACGCGGAAATGATCGTCGCGAAAAAGGGCGAACAGGACGCCGAAGTAATGCGGCGCTACTCCGCCAATTACGAATTCGTCGGTGCCTGGGAATTGCGTCCGGGCGTCGAACTGATGCTGCTCGTAAGACGTGACCTCGCCGGAGGGCAAGGCGAGCCGTTATATAGGATCCGGGGAACGGATCAATGATCGAAGGCGGGTCCCGGAAACCGACGTTTCGTGCGGTCAAATTTTTCAGATATTCGGCATTTTCGGTGCGTTCTATCGGCTGAAACGAGCATTCGTTTTTAGAGAACACATCATTTCTCAAGTTTCCCTCAACCCCATAAAAATCCTCTCAAGTTTTTCTCAAAGCTTCCCGGTTAATCTCCTTTGCAAATAAAACTCTCAACATTTTTGCAAAGGAGACATAAGCGGTGGAGATCCATTTTAAGAAACGTTTTCGGCAATTTTTCGGCTTGCTGATCATCGCGGCCGTGTGCGGCGTGTTCGCGGCCAATATTCAGGCGGCGAAGATCAGTCCGAGGTTGCAGGCGCAGATAAACGGCCTTGCGGACAACGCCTCGGTGGGCGTTGCGATCGTCAGTTTTAATACCTCAAATGGCTTGAGCTCAAGCCATTTGAACATTTTGAAGGGTTTGGGGATCACGTCCGGCGTGACCTTTAACCGGCTCGGCATGGTCGGCGCGGTCCTCAATGCCGGTCAGGTTCGTGCCCTGGTCGCAAATCCGGCGATTCGTTCCGTCTGGTCGAACGACCGACAGATGTATTACATGAATGCGGCACGGGTTATGACGGGCGTTGATAAACTTCGTTCCGATGCGGGTTTAACGCTTCGCAATGGAGGAATGCCGGTTTCGGGAAGCGGTGATTTTTCCGTTATGGTCATCGACTCCGGAATCGACGCGACGACCGCCGATCTGCCATACGGCACCAAAGTTATTCAAAACACACAGCGAGTTGTCTCGACCGATGCAGGAAATACAGGTATCACGGTCGGCGGCGTACCGCTTAATGGTTTCACTCCTTCGCTTTCCATCGAAAATCTTCCGAACACGGACAATGTCGGCCACGGAACGCATTGCGCAGGAATCGTCGGCGGCCTCGGCACACGCTCCGGCGGTTTGTATGCAGGTGTCGCGCCCGGCGTCAAGATCGTTGGTTCTGGCGGAGGCGCGGTTATCGTGGTTCTGGATGCGCTCGCCGGATGGGAATATGCCTTGTCGCACCAGGATCTTTACAAGATCCGCGTGATCACAAATTCCTACGGCCCGATCGGCGGAGGCGAGTACGACCCGAATCATCCGTTTATGATCGCCGCAAAAAATGCCTACGACCACAATATGACCGTATTTTTCGCGGCCGGAAACGACGGCTCGGCGAAGGACACGTTGAGCCCGTACGCACAGGCTCCGTGGGTTATCGGCGTAGCGGCGGGTTCAAAGGAAGGAATGCTTGCCGATTTTTCTTCGCGCGGGCTGCCGCGCGAACAGCGTCTGAGCGACAACGACCCGTTGAACGACGGCGAGGCTCCGACGATCACAGCCCCCGGCACCGGGCATTATTTTGCGAGCAGCGCAACGCGGTACGGGTTTACTTCCGCTATCACGTCAGTAAGGGCCTCGACCGGACTTACGAACGCCCTTAACGTGACCAACGACCAGGAACTGCCAGTCGGAATGATCCCGTTTTATACGCAGGAAGAAGGCACGTCGATGGCTACGCCGTTTGCGGCCGGTGTGGCCGCTCTAATGCTAGACGCCGATCCGACACTGACGCCCGGCGACATCAAGCAGATAATGACCGACACCGCAACGACGATGCCGGGGTTTCAGGAGTATGAGGTGGGCGCCGGCTACATCAACGCATATGCCGCGGTTGACAAGGTTTACAACCGCGCAAAGGCCTATCACAATTTCTCAACCCCAACGTTCAATGCCGTGTTTGGTGAAGAACGTCCGGCCGCTCAGCCATTCCACATCGATTTCAGCCCGGAAGTTTCAGGGCCGACATCGACGAATGCTGCTTCATTCACAATTCAGTCGGGAATGAGTCTGCTCGATATGGTTGCAACCGTCGATAACGCTGCCGAAGAAGGCACGGGAAACCTCGTCGGCATAAGGCTTACTTCGCCGAGCGGTCAGACATTTTCGACGGCGATCGATTACCCGGTCATCGGCAGCGATAAACGCGAGATCGTCGTGCAAAACCCCGAGGCCGGGACATGGACACTCGAGGTCCGCGGTGCACGCGGTCTCACCGCTGTTCAGCAGGTTTCGTCACCCATACAGGTTGCGTCGCCCGGTCCGGTTGACGGAACTGTCACTCAGGTCAAATACATCCTGCCGTACATTGCAGACATTCAGGGCGATCCGCTGCAATCCGATATCGAATTTGCGTTAAAAAATCGACTGATCGACACATATGCGGACGGGACATTCCGGCCGAGCAGCGCGGTCACCCGCGAAGACCTCGCGCGTTCGCTTGTGTTGAACACGCCGATGCGGCAGACGCTCGCCGCGTCACCACGGTTCACGGACGTTTCCGGCGATCTCGAACGCATTGCCGAAGCCGTGACCGCGAAAGGCTCGACGCTTCGCGATTACGACTTTACGCCGACCGGCATGATCAGCTTTACCGGAACTACATTCAACCCGACAGGCTCTGTGAACCGGCTCGATCTTGCTGTGGCTCTTGTCAAGGCGCTGGGACATGACGCGGAGGCGCGAGCGCTTGCAAACACGGACGTGACTTCTGGCGGAACGACCCTTTCGGATAATGCGCAGATTCCAGGAGCACTCCGCGGTTACGTACAGGTGGCATTGAACATCGGCCTGTTCGAAGCCTTTCCGGCCGAAATTCGCGAGATCGCACCCGGCGTTTACCAGGCGATTCCGGGACCGCGTTTCGAACCCGCAACAACGGTCACGCGGGCACGGCTTGCACAAAAACTCAACGGTTTCCACCAGTTATTTACGACGGGTGGATAGGGTCTCGTTCCCCGCGGGGGCATGGAACGAGGAAAGGCGCGGGCCGCGCTCGAAAGATCGCGGCCCGCGTCGATCATAAAATTTTTGCCAAAAAGAACCGGTACCCACGGCGGCTGATAAGAGGCGAGATATTTACTAAATTTCTGGAGGAAAAATGAAAAGCAACAAGAAAACAACAAGGGGTTCGGCGATCAGACTCGCAATAGCTGCCGGTTTTTGGCTGACGCTCATCGCGGTATTGTGGCTGCCGTACAGCCGCTCCGAGGCAGCAGGCGCCGGCAAGCCGGTGGGGCAGCTATACAATCGTCCGGCGCCGAATTACGATTTCAATCTCGCACATACGATGCAGAATTTGCGGACAGCAACCGGCGATCAATTGAACGCGTTGAACGCTCTGAAAACAGCGACGAACTCGCCGAAGATGCAGGTTCGCTGGAATGATTTCGGTGGTTCACCGGACGCAATATACGATTTTGCAAGCCAGCCGTTTTCGGGTTCGCCGGAAGATGCGGCTCGCGCGTTCCTCTCGCAAAACGCGGCTCTGTTCGGCATTTCGAATACGGGCGATCTGCGAGTGTTCAGCCAGCGCTCGGCGTTGGGCGGAACGCTTATCCGCTTTCAGCAAACGTACAACGGTATCGCCGTTACAGACGGCGGCATCGGCTTGGTGCTGAACAAAAACAATCAGGTTGTCATGGCAAGCGGCCCATTTTTCCGCGACATTGCTCTGAACACCGAACCCGCGATCCCGGCTTCGCAGGCCGCGTCGCTTGCCGATGCCGATCTTGCCCAATTTAAGGCAAATCTGCCGTCGTACATAACAAACCTGCTCAAACCCGGTCTGGACAATCTTACGCAGCAGGCGTCGGCGATCAACAACCTTCAGCCGACGCTTGGGATCTATCCGACAGCCGACGGTTACAAGCTCGTTTGGAAGGTTGCAAAGTTTTCGACCGATCCGTTTGGCCTGTATATGATAACGATAGACGCGACGACAGGCGAGACCGTTGCGAGAAAGGATTTTGTCAATTTTCAGGCCGCTCCGGGACAGGAAACCGGCGATATTTATCCGAAATATCCGCAGATCGACGACAATCTCAAAAACAATAGTATCATCAGCGACTGCAACGGAACGCCTTGCGGACAGGTGCGGGCGCTTCTGCGAAATTTCGACGCCTCGAACCGAGTTTCCGGTCTGAACGGAACGCTGACGGGTACACACGCTCTGGTCAACAACGCTCTCGCAACAAAGCAGCCGTTCGCACAGGCCGCGCTCGGAACGTGGCATTTTCGCCAGGACAACCCGACCGGTTTCGAAGCCCGCACGAACGAACAGGACCAGTTTGCCGAACCCGCAGAACATCAGGACGAGATCAACTCGTTCTTCTTCGTCAACTACCTGATCGAATATGTCGATTACCTCCACAGAGGCGGCGACCCGGCAACATTTGGTTCTCAAGGAGCCTTTCCGGACGATTATCCGAATAGCAACATACCGCTGCCGGCAACGGTTCACATTCCGAATATTTACCTGGCACTCGACATCGCCGGCGGATCGATACCGGATCCGAGCGACCCCGATCTTGCGCAAAAGGTTTTGGGCCTCGACAACGCTTTTTCGTTAAACCTGACCTCGTTGATCGAGGGCGTGACAGCAACAAAATCTCCTGTCGTTGTAAATCCGACATCGTATGGTCACGGATTTCTGTTGAATGACCTGGCGCTCGAAGGCACCGTTCCCTACCACGAAGGCATGCACTCGATAACCAGCCCGATCGCCGGTCTCGAGGGCGAACCCGAGGGCTCCGCCATGAACGAAGGGCAGGCCGACATGTGGGCGTTTTCCATCACGGACAATCCTTCGCTCGGCGATTATGTCGTAAACGCAAAGGGCTATCGCGACCGCCTGCGCAGCCGCGGCAAGGACCCGGATTCGATCGCGTATATCCGCAGCGCTCACTCGACGCTGAAATACTCGGACATCGGAACGCTCGACAACGGCGACGGAACTTATGTGTTTGAAGAACATCGCGACGGCGAAATTTTCATGTCGACGATGTGGGACATTCGCGAAATGATGAACCGCGTCTATCCGAACGCCACATTGTACAAGCGTCCATTGCCCGAAAACGGCTTGCCGCAAAAGGTCATCACTCAGGGCACGAACATTTTCGAGCGTGATTTCCTGGGTGCCATGTACGTTCTGGGGACGACATCGCCGGATACGTTCATTAAATGCCGCGATGCGATGATCGTCGCCGACCAGATGCTGTATCCGAGCGACTCGACCGATCCGAGCTCTCCGGGCAAGCATCGCGCAATGATCGAACAGATCTTCGCGGCTCACGAAATGGGTGTTAAC
>DATJGV010000023.1:0-8727 GCA_035494575.1 Pyrinomonadaceae bacterium
GTGCTGTCCAAAAGGAGCGCATCGCCCATTTCACCGAACAGAAAATTGACGGCAAATTCCGGTAACGGCAAAATTGTGGGCCGGTACAACACGCTGCCCATCACCTTTGTAAATCGCTCGTTCGTGACCGGGTCCGGCGAACAGGCATTGAACGCACCGCGCATCGTTTCATCTTCTACGGCTCGTTCATAAACGGAGATAATATCCTCGAGGGCGATCCAGCTCATCCACTGTTTCCCCGACCCGATGATGCCGCCGACGCCAAATTTGAACGGCGTCAGCATCTCAGCCAAAGCTCCGCCGTCCTTCGAAAGAACGACTCCTGTTCTAAGAAGAACCGTTCGGATGCCGAGGTCTTCGGCACGCCGAGCTTCTGCTTCCCAGTCGCGGCAGACGTTCGCCAGAAAAGTATCACCCGCACCGCTCATTTCCGTCATTACGTCGTCGCCCCGGTCGCCGTAGTAGCCGATACCGGATGCGGAAACAAGCACCTTCGGCTTTGATTTCAATTGGCTTAACGCCTCAACTACGGTCCGCGCTCCGTGTACGCGGCTATCGCGTATTTTTCGCTTTTTCTCATCCGTCCAACGGCCGCTTATGGGTTCGCCGGCAAGGTTAATTGCAACGTCGATACCGTCGAGCCTTTCCGGCTCCCCAAAACCCGTCTCGGCCTCAAACTGTATCTCGTTAGCGGATTTCGGCTCGCCACGTCCCGCAAGCAGCATCTCACAGCCTTTCACCGCAAAAGACCTTTGCAATGCGGTGCCGATAAGCCCGCTGGCTCCCGTTATCAGGACTTTCATTTATGCCTCCGCCAACAGGCCGATCTTAATTGTCGGGAATAACATATAATGCCTTACTGCCTACTGTCTTTTCCCGCCCCGCAGGTCCTTGTAAACAAAATCAGTCATCATTTGCAACTCTCTTTCTGTCAGTTGATCTTTGAACGGCGGCATGCCGTTGCCGCCTTGTGAAATTTGTTTAAATATTTCATCCCGGGTTCTGAATTTAAAATCCGCTTCGCGCAGGCTCGGTACCTTTTTGCCGTCGTCGGTGATCTTACCGTCGGCTTCCGGGCCATGACATACGGCGCAGTACTGGCGGAAAAGGGACGCATCGTAGGTTTTGCTGTCGGCGATAACGTAGCCTTTCGGTTTGGAACTATAGCACGCGGCAATACCAAAAAGTGCGAACGCGAAAAGAACGATAATTTTCAAACGGCGCATTAAACTATTCAACTTCCTCTCTCAATGCGCGCTTTAATAATTTGCCGGTCGCGCCTACTGGCAGGCTTTCGCGAAATTCCACATATCGCGGATATTTATTCGCGGCAAACTGTTGTTTACACCAATCGATAAACGCTTCCGCGGAAAGTTCGTGTCCGTTATTCAGCACGATAAAAGCTTTGATCTCTTCTCCGAGACGTTCATCCGGAACGCCAACCACCGCACAAAGAGAAATTGCTGAATGAGACATTATCACTTCCTCAAGCTCGCGAGGATAAACATTGTATCCACCACGCAGGATCATATCTTTTTTGCGGTCAACTATCGACAGGTAACCTTCCTCGTCGAGTATCCCGATATCACCCGTGTGAAACCAGCCGTTCCTGAAAACCTCAGCTGTCGCTTCGGGCCGTTTGTAGTAGCCTTTCATAATATTCGACCCGCGAATGACGACCTCGCCACGTTCGCCGGGTTTTACGGGCTTGTCATCTTCATCGAAACATTTGACCTCGACCCCGAATATCGCTTGCCCGACCGTTCCCGGTTTTGTGAGTTTTTCAAAATGATTAAAACATGCGAGCGGTGATGTTTCGCTCAGCCCGTAGCCTTCCATAACGCGGACGTTGAATTTTGCCTCGAACGCCTTCATCACCTCGACGGGCATCGGCGCTCCTCCCGACGACGCGACCTTCATATTTTCGGCGATACGGCTTACGTCGTAGCCGGTGTCGTCCGCATATTTTAGCAAGGCCCAGTACATCGTCGGCACGCCCACCCAGAAGTTGACCTTCTCTTTTTCCATTGTCTCAAGCGTCGATCTCGGTTCAAAACGCGGAAGCAAAACCGAGCGATTGCCCGCGTACATATTCGTGTTCATCTGCACGGTCTGGCCGGTTGTATGAAACAGCGGCAGCGTGATGAGACACGTCATTTGCTCGCCGTCCGTAAAATCAAGCACCGGCAAATGAATTTGGTAGGTCGTCGCCGCGTTCGACATTATATTAAAGTGCGTTAATTCTGCGCCCTTCGGCTGGCCCGTCGTACCGGATGTGTAAAGGATCGCGCAAGTGTCCTCGGGTTTAGTCGGATAAATTTCGAACTTATCGGGCTGGTTAGAGATCAGTTGCGTTAGCGTTTTGTGCTCGGGAAACGGACTTGCACCCGCTGGCTCTTTCGTCAACACGATCAGGTTTTCGCACGAGTCCACACGCTCGAACGCTTCTTTGGCCATTCGTCCCATCGGCAGTTCTTCGGTGCCTTCAAAAACGAAGATCGCTTTGGCGTCAGAATCGTTCAGGTGATACTCGATCTCGCGCGGCTTGAACAAAACGCACAACGGTACGACGACCGCGCCGGCCTTCATTATTCCGTAATAGACGATAGGAAAATACGGCACATTCGGGCAACTAAGTGCGACCTTGTCGCCGTGCCCGATGCCAAGCGAGACCAGCGCATTTGCAACTTTGTTCGACATCGCTTCGAGCTGGCCGTAGGTGAGCCGGATGTCGTTCCAGACGATCGCTTCTTTTTGTGGAGCAAGCCGCGCGTGATGGGCGATCATCGAAGCAAGATTCAGCGTGGTCGCTGCATATTCACTATTCATAAATTGTGTGACAAACAGCCATTACTGGCTGTTAGCTAAGAGCTAAAAGCTGACAGCTGTTACTCGATTTCCAGTTGGCTTGCCCTTATTTTCGCAAAACCAAAATACTATTCCGTCTATCCCGTTAACAGAGGAGGTTAGGGCTGAAACAGCTTTATAAAATTATATGCAAATACTTCCAGGAATTATAACCGCGATCGCGATCGCAGCGATGTTAAACTACGCTACACGCCTGGCAAAACAGATAAACCAACGAGGTGGCTGCCCCGAATGCGGCACGCCTGTCCCGGCTTTTAGAAAACCGACGTCATTTCGTCAGGCCGTGTGGGGCGGATGGACATGTTCCAATTGCGGCGCCGAAATGGACCGACACGGTAACGAGATCCCGGCACAATAATGTGCCAGTAATTTTTCGCGAAGAGAACTGGGAACGTTTTGACCCAGAGTCAGGGTTTCGGTAGCCCCGCCGAAACCCTCTTTAGATTTCGGGAGCAAACGTTTTTACTTCCGGTGCAAAATCGATCTTTCGACTTGAAGAGATATCGCCACCGATCTTTTGGACGGAATGCACTCGGAACTCTTCGCGTTGCTCGGGAAAATCGGTTCTAAAATGTCCGCCGCGCGATTCTTCCCGCCACAAAGCCGCGGACGCGATGATCTGTGCGAGCGTCACAAACTTTCGCGAAGACACGCTCACATTTCCTGCCGCGATCTGCTGAAATTCGCGAAGCGCGCGTATCAGCGAATCTTTGTCACGCAATATCCCGACACGCTCCCACATTATCCGCTTTATGCGCTTCTTGACCGCCGTGGAAATTTCAGTCTCGCGCCGCTCCGCAACCGGCTCGTTGTCTAACTCAAAACTCCGAACCACAAATTCCGAAGTATCATTCACGGCTGCTTTGCCGGCTCGAGCGCCGAATACAAGCCCCTCGAGGAGTGAATTTGACGCAAGCCGATTTGCTCCATGAACGCCGGTACAGGTGACCTCACCCGCAGCGTACAGCCCCTCGACCGTCGAACGTCCCCAAAGATCCGTTCGCACACCGCCCATGCAATAGTGCGATGCCGGCGAAACCGGAAGCTGATCTTTCGCGATATTAAAGCCGTAATGAGCGCAGGTTTCGTAAATTTTTGGGAAACGGTGTTTGAGAAAATCTTCGTCGAGAGCGGTCATATCCAGAAACACGTTTCGCGTTCCTGTCCGTCGCATTTCTGCGACGATCGAACGGCTGACGATGTCACGCGGCGCCATCTCCTGCCGCTCGTCGTAACGCGACATAAACCGTTCGCCGTATTTGTTTCGCAGGATGCCGCCCTCGCCGCGCATCGCTTCACTGAGCAAGAATCGCGGGGCGTTTTCGAGATTTAGAGCCGTCGGGTGAAACTGTACGAACTCCATATCGGCCATCTCTGCGCCCGCAAAATAAGCCATCGCCATGCCGTCGCCCGTCGCCACAGGAGGATTCGTCGTGTGTTGAAAAAGCTGTCCCGCACCGCCCGTGCATAGGACCACGGCTTTTGCAAAAATATCACGTGGTGCACGCAGGATCGGATCGAGAAACCGCACGCCGACGCATCGTCCGTCCGCAACCAGCAAACTTTCCGTGTTCGCGAACGGCAGCAGATTCATGGTCTTTTCGCGTTTTGCGCGTTCGATCAATGAACGCACAAGTTCCCTCCCGGTCGAATCGCCGTGCGCATGCAATATGCGCCGCCGCGAATGCGCCGCCTCCTGGGTGAAAACAAGTCGGCCGCCGTCGCGGTCAAACTCGGTTCCCCAATCGATCAGTTGTTTTATGTATTTTGTGCCTTCGGTAACGAGCGTTTCAACGGCCGCAACGTCGCACAATCCGGCACCCGCAACCAGCGTGTCTTCCTCGTGAAGCTCGACGTCGTCGTCCTCGGAAAGCACAACAGCGACGCCGCCCTGTGCGTATTCCGAGTTCGATTCGCTTGCCTTGTCCTTCGTCAGGACCGTCACGCGGGCAGCCGACGACGCGATCTCGATAGCCGCACGCAGCCCGGCAACTCCGCTGCCGATAACGATAAAGTCCGTTTCGAGAGACATTAACCGAAATGTAACAAATTCTCTCAGTCTATGCCATCCGCGAATGCCACGCGGCTTAAAGGAAGGGAATTTAACGCCACGTGGCCAAGACGCAAAGGAATAGAAACAGTGCAGGAAAAATTAATAAGCATGCCTGTTTTTACTTTGCGGCTTAGCGACTTGGCGTCTTTGCGTTAAGATCTTTCGTACTGCCAACTACTACTGTTTAGTGCCAACGGCCTTATCCTCCGCCTTATACAATCCCGTATAAGCGCCTTTGCGAAGGTTGATTCCGTATTCGACGTAAGCCTTCAATGCGGAGAGCATCTGCGACCAGCCCATGCAGTTTCCGTACGAACTGTTCAGATCATCCTGGGTCGGCTCCCAACCGCTTTCGCCGATCGTAACCAGCGTCTCCTCCGGGCCGGTCTTTTTGAAATTCATCTCGACCCGATTTTGCTTATCTTTCGTGCCCTGCCACGAAAAGACGATCAGCTCGTTAGGGACGACTTTTGTGACGGTGACCGGAAATGAGATCTTTTCGTCTCCGGGCGTGTCCGCGAACGCCCATTGCACGGTCGTACCCTCAACCAGCGGGGCGCTCGCTCCGCCATTTGTAAAATACCCGCTCAACTTTTCGGGGTCCTGCACCGCCTTAAAAACTTCCTCGACCGGTTTCTGGATCTTTGTTTGCACCTGAAATTTTAGTTCCATTTCTACCTCCATTGGGTTCTGTTCAAAATTGAGGCTCTGGCGGCGTCGCCCGCCACGGTTTATCATTTGCCTCAGCCTTTTACCGAGCGCCGATTATATGTTATAGTTTTATAACATGTCAAGTCCTGAAAATAATGACGCGGTTTACAAAGCTCTCGCCGACCATAGGCGACGTAAGATACTCGACCTGCTAAAGGACGAGCCGAAGACTACCGGCGACCTCTGCTCGCACTTTAAGAATATTGACCGGTGTACGGTAATGCAGCATCTGGGCGTACTTGAAAAGGCCGGATTGGTGATCGCAAAACGCGAAGGCCGAACGCGCTGGAACTATATCAATGTTGTACCGATCCGTGAAATTTACGACCGCTGGATCAACAAATACGCATCGCCGTCCGTCGAGCTGCTCACAAAACTAAAACACGATCTGAATCCATAAATTAAAATATTCTCCGCCATCCAAAAAAAACCGCTTGACATCTACGAAAGTCTTCGTATATATTTCCTCCTACGAAGTATTTCGTAGACCATCATGACAAAGAAAGACAAGCCGACTACAGCTGAGCTGGAGATCCTTGACGTACTCTGGCAAAAGGGGAATTCAACCGTCCGCGATGTACACAACGAGATCAACGCGCGACGGCCGACAGCCTACACGACGGTCCTGAAACTGATGCAGATAATGCTTGAGAAAGGCCTTGTCCTTCGCGATTCCCGTGACAAGGCACACATTTATCGGCCCGCTCAAAGCCAGCAGCAAACGCAAAAACGCCTCGTCTCCGACCTGCTCGATAAAGCTTTTCGCGGATCCGCGCTCAAGCTGGTGCAACACGTACTCGAAACAAAACCGGCAACCGCCGAAGAACTGGCCGAGATACGTCAAATGATAAACGAAGCGGAGGCAAAAGGAGCACGCAAATGATTTGGAACCCGCTTGCAGATACGAAATTGATCGAGCAGCTAGGCTGGACCTTGCTCCATTCGGTATGGCAGATCGCCTTGGCAGCACTGATCTTGTACGCTCTGCTTCGACTGATGCGTTCGACGTCGGCAAACGTAAAATATGTTGTTGCGGTGTCGTTTCTGGCAATATCTGTGGCCCTGCCCGTCGTTACTTTTCTACAGATCTCGGAACGGATCGATATAACTAAAACCGGCCGGCAGTATCAGCAGCAGGACGACGGTTTTCAAAGTGGTGAGGTCCGGGAGGGACGAATACCGGTGTCCCAAAATGCGATCGCAACCCAAAGTGAACATGTGCAAGCAACTGACGACGTGTCTGCCTCATTACAAGCCTTAAGAAATTTTCTTGAACGCGAGCTTCCAGCGGGATTTCCCTTCGTGGTTGCTTTGTGGCTGATCGGCGTTGGACTGTTCTCGTTTCGAATGGTCGGCGGCGTCTGGCAGCTTCATCAGTATAAAACATCGGGACGATCGCTAATAAACACTGAGTGGCAGAAGCGCTTTTCGGCCCTGTGTGAAAAACTTAGTGTTAATCGCGCAGTACAATTTGCCCAATCGAACCTCATAGGCACACCGATAGCATTCGGCGTTTTCAAACCGCTCATAATTGTGCCAGCCGGCATTTTTCTGCAGATCGACCCTCGCCAACTCGAAAGCATTATCGCGCACGAGCTGATTCACATTCGGCGGTACGATCCGCTCGTGAACCTCATTCAAAACGTCGTCGAAGTATTGTTTTTCTATCATCCCTGCGTCTGGTGGATATCGAAACAGATCAGACGTGAACGCGAGTTTGCCGCTGACGCAGCGGTTACAAGTGCCATTGTCGGTTGCGATTTAATTTATGCAACGGCGCTGGCGAATTTAGAGGAAATTCGCTTGAGTGCGAATAAAACGGGCGCGTCGATGGCGACGGCCGCTAACGGAGGTAATTTAATGCAAAGAATTCAAAAAATATTGCACCAAAAAACCGAGATAACGCGTGCCAGTTCCGCTTGGCCGGCAGGTTTGGCTATTGCGCTTATCTCGGCGGTTTTGCTTGGTTTATTTTCGTTTACACCGGCAACTTTTGTCAATGCTCAAAAAAAGGCCAACGGCCGAAAACTGGCGATCGGCTTTGTTTCGATCCCGCCTTTGGCTCGTCCGGAAGGCAATGTCATGGACTCGGACGCGACGACGCGGCTGATGATCGCGAAGCTCGCGCAATATAAGATCCCGGCTGTCGGTTTTGTTACGGGCTCGATGATCTCGGATGGCGACAAATTCTATCCGGTCCGTGCAAATATGGTGCGAATGTGGCGGGATGCCGGACTCGAGGTCGGCATCGGAAATTTCAAGCACATTTGGTTTTACAACACTCCCTATGACGATTATGTTGCCGGTGTCGAGAAAAACGAGGCGGTTGTAAAAAAGATGCTGGCCGAGAAAAACCTCCCTTTGAAATATTTTAGTTATCCATATCTGAACACCGGCAAATCTGTAGAGGAACGTGACCGGTTCGAAAGCTGGCTAAACGCTCAGGGTTTGCACTCGGTAAAGTACACGATCGATAACCAGGAATGGATGTATTCGTACGCCTACGACATGGCCCGAAGCGATAATGACGTGAATACAATGACCGAAGTTCGTGTTGCGTTCATTAAGTACATGGACAAGATGTTCGATCATTACGAAGCGTATTCGCAGGATATGTTCGGCCGCGACATACCGCAAACGATGGTTTTGACCACAAGCCGACTCGTTGCCGATTCCGCCGACGACCTGTTCGGGATGATCCAGAAACGCGGATACAATTTTGTCTCCATGGACGAGGCCCAAGCCGATGAGGCATACAAGACACCGGAAAATGTTATCGGCAATTTCGGAAACTCCTGGTTCGAACGCTGGACCGCAACCCAAGGAAAAAAACTCCGCGAGGAACCAAAAGTGGACGACTCAGTTGCCGCGTCCTGGAAGGAGCGACAGCTTAAAAAATGATGAATTTCGTTTTGGGACAAACTGAAAAGTTAAAACGAAAAACTGAAAATAAAAAGAAATCTTTGCGTTTTCAGTTTTTGTTTTTTAGTTTCTCGGTTTGTCCCTAAAGGTTCGGTTACCGGTGACCAAGAACGATTCCCGATTTGCCGTGGGACACAACCCAAACCTTCCCCGTGCCGGGCTGCTGCAGATTG
>DATJGV010000024.1:0-3193 GCA_035494575.1 Pyrinomonadaceae bacterium
CATGTTAAAATTTCAAATAGAAGAGAGAAATGTGCTAGGTTTTTGGAGAGAGCCAAAACACAAAAGGGACGAGAGAATAAATAAAATATACTCCGACGAGCGGGGAGAAGACAAGTCCCAGCGGTCAGGTTTGCCGGTAAAATGAAATTTACACGCTATTCAAAATTCACAGGTTTTGATGTCTTTGGCGTCAATCTGGGCGATCTGATGGATTCGCTTTCAAATCAGATACTTGACTCGGGTTTTTCGGACGATTACTGGTGGACGCGTGAGCGAAGCGACCCGGACGATTCGCTGGATGCGCTGCGGCAGGCAATATTGAACGCTCTGCTCGAACAGGAAATTTTGAGCGAGGCCGACGTCGAACAGATGCTCGAGGACAACGGTGGAAAGTTTAAGGGTTCGCTTCTCGAAGAACTTATCAACAAGCTGATCGAGCGACTCGTCGAAGAAGGCTACCTTAATTTAAAGGAAGTGCCGCAGGAACAGCGCCCGCAGCCGAACGGCCAGGGGCAAGGCGAGATAGGCGAGCCGCTACCGCGAAACATCAAGTTCGAAGTCACGGAAAAGGGCCTCGATTTTCTTGGTTACAAAACGCTGCAAAAATTGCTCGGTTCGTTGGGCAAATCTTCTATAGGCCGGCACGATACGCATTATCTGGACACCGGCGTTGAGGCAGCACTTAGCTCGAAACAATACGAATTCGGCGACACGATAAACCTCGACGTTAATGCAACATTGCTATCGGCGATCAGTCGCGAAGGGCTTAAAGTTCCAATCAACCTGGAATACAAAGACCTGTATGTCCGTCAGCAGGATTATCATTCGTCGTGCGCGACGGTCGTGATGCTCGACTGTTCGCATTCGATGATCCTTTACGGCGAGGACCGGTTTACGCCAGCAAAAAAGGTCGCGCTCGCGCTTGCTCATCTTATTCGAACGCAGTATCCGGGCGATTCGTTGAAGATAGTTTTGTTCCATGACGGAGCCGAAGAATTGCCGCTTGCAAAACTTGCGACGACGCAGGTCGGGCCGTATCACACTAACACTGCCGAAGGGCTGAAACTTGCGCGACGCATTCTTACGGCCCAAAGAAAGGACATGAAGCAGATCGTAATGGTCACGGACGGCAAACCGACCGCCGCGTTTATCGAGCCCGAAAACGCCGCTTTTTTCAGCCATAGGCGGTATTCGGACCGTGTGCCGGGCGAAAAGCGAATGCTGTATAAAAATTCGATGGGCAACGATCCGTTTGTAATGGCCGAGACGTTCAAGGAGGTTCAAGCCTGCCGCAAATCCGGCGTGATGATAAATACGTTTATGCTTGCAAGCGATTATTATCTCGTCGATTTTGTAAAGCGAATGACCGCGATGACCAACGGAAAGGCGTATTTTGCAAATCCCAACAATCTCACCGAATTTGTCTTGATGGATTTCCTAAAGCGGCGAACCAGCCGAGTGAAATAACCAAACCGATTTGCCCGCGAAAAGACACGATAATCCGGTTATTTTTTTCTTGCGCTTTCGCGTGCCCTTACTTCGGCAACCTAATCCTAATTTCACCTCATCAAACCAACTGCCCCCAAAGAAACACAATAATAACAACAAATATGTATGTACAAGGAGGATCTTATGAAACGAATTGTTTTGGGTTTAGGATTGGTGTTTGCGCTTTCAATGACGGGTTTTGCTCAAAAAAGCAGTACCAAGGCTTACGGGTCGGCGACGAATAATACATCGGCTTCGAAAAACGGCAAAAATATAGATATTGCGTCCGGAACACAGATAACGGGCCAATTGCAGAATTCGCTTGTTGTTCAAAAGGCGAAGGTCGGCGATGAGGTTGTTTTGAAAACCACCAGCACGGTCAAACAAAACGGGCAGGTTGTAATTCAAAAAGGCTCGCGACTGATGGGGCACGTAACTGAGGTCCAGAAAAGAGCCCAAGGACAGGCCGCGTCCAAGGTAGGCGTTTTGTTCGATACGCTCGCGCAGGGCGGCAACCAAATTCCGATCAGTGCGGTAATTACGTCGGTCACTCAGGAACGTGCAAATTCATCGGTTGGTGACGATATTTCTTCCGACGTGTCAGGTTCATCTTCAACAACTGCGTCAACCCGCTCGTCGGGCGGCGGCGGATTGCTTGGCGGAGTTGGGAATACTGTCGGCGGCGTTGTGAATTCCACAACACAGACGGTCGGTAGTGTGACGAACACCGTTGGACAAACGGTAGGCAACACGACACAGACGGTCGGCGGAACGCTGCGCGGTATTCAGATCTCGCAATCGACGGACGCGTCGGCCAGCGGTGGATCGACCTTGTCACTGAACGGCGGAAATCTTCGTCTTGATAAAGGTACGACCTTCAACCTGAGCCTCAGCGAATCGGCGTCGGTCCATAACAATTGAAACGATCAAATGGCCTGGCTAATGAGGATTGAGAGTTTTCTCAATCCTTTTTTGTTGTGTTACACTTTTCGGCGAGTCATTCCTATAACTCCTGACAGCAATATATGCTTCGTCGAAACTTACCTGAGCGAATCTGGTTTTTTGATATGGAATGGGTGCCCGACGCAATGGCGGCGCGGCGCCTGTTCGATCTTCCAGACGACACGGCTGAGTCAGACGCGATCCAGAAGCTTTGGACTGAATACGGAGCAACCGAGGAAACTCCACGTCCCTTTCTTAAGTACTTGTTGTCGCGAATCGTTTCTGTGGCCTTTATCCAGCGTCGAGCGGTTTTTCGAGATGACGAATGCGTCGAGTTCTCGCTGCATTCGCTGCCTACGCTTCCGTTGGATGGAGCAGAAACAAGCGAAGATCAGATCATTGATCGGTTCCTGCAGCAGGTCGGCGAAAAGCATCCCCAGCTAGTCGGGTTCAATTCCTATGAATCAGACGTACAGGTACTCATTCAACGGGGGCTCATCAACGAGGTTTCTGCTCCGTTGTTTTGCAAGAGGCCCGATGGCCGATGGGATCCGGGTGATTACTTTGGCTATAGATGGGAAAACGAAGAACATCTCGATTTGATACGGCTTTTCTCAAATGGTGCGATGAAGCCGCGGCTTAACGAGATCGCGCGCCTTTGCGGCTTTCCGGGAAAACTGGATGTTGACGGCGAACAGGTCGTCGATCTGTGGCTGCAGGGAAACATGACCAAGATCGTGGAATACAACCTGATCGACGCGCT
>DATJGV010000025.1:0-13267 GCA_035494575.1 Pyrinomonadaceae bacterium
GGGTATCCATCGATCTAAGTTGTTAAGTATAGATTCTAATAGTCGGCGTTTCAATTTGGTGTGTCTGGATTTTGAGAATTCTGCAAATGCCGACACGCCGGTTAGATCCAGGAAGGCAAAAAAAAGCCGCGCAGAGCAAGAAAACAGCTTTGCGCGGGTCGAGTTGGTGAAAGGGTCAGCTGCGGTCAAATCGGGGCAAGGTCGGACGCCTTGTTAAAATAGTGATACAAGCCGTTATAGTCATGCACGGCGCGGTTCAGGATAAGCGGAAGCTGCGGAAGGTCGGAGGTGTTAATTATCAGATTGAGATTGCGCAGGAACGCATCGTGAGCGTTCATAGTGCTGCCGCCATCCTCGAGCGATACCAGAAACAGCCGCCGCCGTTCGGATGAATACATCTTGCCTGCTTTTTGCTGAATGAGCGCCGCCCCGCCAAATTCCGGTGCGAAATCCGGTGAGAAAATAAGCATTTCCGTCTTGCCTTCGCGCAAACGCTCGTTCGCCTGTGCCGGCGTTTCGGCAAGATAGACCTTATAACCGGCATCGGTCAGCAATTTTGAAACTGCATCCCTCTTGCTTCCCAAACACAAAAGAACCCGACGAGGTTTTTCAGATTTTTCATCGTCGGCCTCTATTGTTTTTTTATCGGTTTGAAGCGCCGAAAGCAGCGACCGAAGCGCCGCATTGATCTGAAACTCGGATTCCTTCGCGGCGAAACCCGGTGCGCCCTCGCTAACGGCCGGAGCCGGCTTGTTTTCGGCAAGCTGCTGGGCAGTCGCAGTACCGCTGCCGCTTGCACCTTTCTGGCCGCGCAAGAGGTTCTGACATCTCGGGCAGCGGACGGTAAACTGACCGTTCGGTACCTTCGATTCGTCAAGCTGCAAGGAAACTGAACAATTATCACATCTTAAGATCATAATTTTATCGCTATTCGATCATATCGAGGACTGAATTGCCGCTCGGCGGGGGCGGCGCTACAGGAGCAGCGAGTGCGGAACCAAGTGGACGCTTGCCGGGCGAGTTGTAATCTTCGGACGAAGCCAGACCTTTCAACTGCAACAGCAGGTTGTTCTGGTTCGTCGCGTATGACAGGCCGTCTTCGAAGCTGATAACTTTTTGCTCGATCATCCGCCTTATAACCGAATCAAAATCCTGCATACCGTCGATCTCACCGTCGCGTATCGCATCGAGCAACGTCTTGCCTTCGCTTTCACCCTTTTCGATATATTCGCGAGTACGCGGATTCGAACGCAAAACTTCGACGGCAGCGATTCGGCCCTTACCGTCGGCGCGCGGTATCAAACGCTGTGAAACAATGTAGCGGAACGTTTGCGCAAGACGCGTGCGAATAATGCGCTCTTCGTTTTTCGGGTAAAGCCCGATGATACGATCGATCGTTTTCGAAGCATCGATGGTGTGCAGCGTTGACAGCACGAGGTGGCCTGTTTCGGCGGCTTCGAGTGCGATCTCGGCTGTTTCCAGATCACGCATTTCGCCTACCAGAATTACTTTAGGCGCCTGCCGGAGAGCCGCGCGAAGCGCCGAAGCAAAATCTTTGGTGTCTGCGCCGACCTCGCGTTGATTGATCGTCGATTTTTTGTGGTTGTGCAGAAACTCGATCGGGTCCTCGATCGTTACGATGTGATACGCTTTTGTCTCATTTATGCGGTCGATGATCGCGGCAAGCGTCGAGCTTTTGCCCGATCCGGTTGGTCCCGTCAGCAGGACAACACCGTTGCGGATGTCAGCGATCTCTTTTAGCTGCGGGGGCAGGTTGAGCGCTTCGAAACTCGGGATGTCGGTCGGGATCGCACGCATTACTATCGAGAACGAATTGCGCTGCTGAAATATGTTTACGCGAAATCGGCATTTTCCGGGGAGAGCATAGCTAAGGTCCGCCGTGCGGTACTTTGCGAGTTGCGCGCACGCGTCGGGATTGTCGCGAACAAGAGCCATCGCGATCATCTCGGTTTGAAATGCTGTAAGTTTGCTGAGGCCAAGAGGCGCTGTGGAGTAAAGTGTGCCGTTTATCTCGACCTGCGGCGTTTGGCCCGAAGAAAAATTCAGGTCGCTGACATTTTCAGATGTGAGCAGCATTTGCTCAATGATGGGTGCGATATCAAGCAAACTCATTAGTTAAATAAACTCCTAGGTAGTTGTAAGGGGCGGGAAAAAAAAGACTTGCGCTTCGGAACGCGGGCCGGTTCGGCCGCCTCGTCAACAAACATTATTGCTTACCGGATAATGAATTGCAAGAACTTTTTTAACATTATTTAACAATGTCTAGAAGCTGTGCAGTTTTTGCGGAAATTAACGCTGGATCGCCGATTATTGCGGAAACAAGCGCAATGCTGTCGGCGCCTGCGGCCAAAACATCGAGTACATTATCAAGATCGATGCCTCCGATCGCGACAAGCGGAGTATTCCCGATGTTTTTCTTTACCTCAGCCAGACCGTCAAGGCCGACGATCGGATCGGGATTTTCCTTTGTCCTGGTTTCAAAGATCGGGCCGATCGCGATGTAATCGATCCGAAGACCAGCGGCGTCAATGGCTTGTTCAACCGAGTGCGTCGAAAAACCAATGATCGCATCAGGGCCGAGTACCTCCCTTGCGGCGTTCGGCGGCAGATCGTCCTGGCCGAGATGTACTCCGTCTGCGCCGAGAGCTCGGGCGATATCAACGCGGTCATTGATGATTATCATCACGTTGTTTTTGCGGGCGATCTCAATAGCTGGTTTTGCGGCTTCGAAAAAATCACGCGGCGAAGCGTGTTTTTCCCTGAGCTGGATAAACGTCGCGCCGCCCGCGATCAGGCGCCCGACCTGTTCGCCATGTGAAATGCCCGCAAGCGAAACATCGGTTATCGGGTAAATTTTTGGAAGTACGAGGTTCAAGATCTAGACAAGCGATTTCATCATCAGAAAGCAGTCTTCGCCGTTGGAATAATAATTCTCGATGCGCTGAACGACCGTGTAGCCAACCCTCCGATAAAGGTTCTGTGCCGCGATGTTTCCGACGCGGACCTCAAGCATTATGGTGTTAATACCGCGTTTTCGCAAAGCATTATCCATATGATCCAAAAGCCGTTCGGCCAGCCGCCGCCTACGATGTTCGGGTGCAACCCCGATCGTCGTCAAATGCGCGGCGCCGTTCGCATTTACCATCACAAAAACGAACCCGACGATCTCATCGTCGGCTGTTACCGCTTTGTAGCTCAGCGTGCCCGGCTCGTTCAACAAGTACGCGAACGTGTGTTTCGTGTAATTCTCGCCATCCTTGAAGCACCGAAGATTCAGGCGAAGAACTTCTTTAATATGCTTTTCCGTAAGCGGATGAATTGCGTAAACCGTAAACGGCGCGGGTACCAGGTCATCGTCAACCTCGCTGACCAAGGGGACAAAGAGCCTTTTGATCGTCTGCAATACATCCATAAAATCGGGTCTGAAACTGAACGTGCAAAACCTATTCCACAAACATACAGTCGCCGTAGCTGTAGAATCTGTAACGCTCGGCAACGGCATGCCTGCACGCCTTTATTATAAGTTCGCGACCGCCGAATGTGGAAACAAGAACGAGCAGCGAGCTTTCAGGCAGATGAAAATTCGTAAGCAAAGCATCGATCGCCCTGAACCTGTGACCCGGGGTGATCGTAAGGTCTGCCATGCCGCTCGTCGCAACAAACTTTCCGTTCTTCGCCATTGCAGTTTCGAGTGCGCGAGTCGTAGTGGTTCCGACAGCGACGATCCGCCGGTTTTCGACCTTTGCGCGGTTTAGTATATCGGCCATCTGAGCATTGATCTCAAAACTCTCGGGCAAAACCCGATGTTTTGAAAGATCGGTCACGCGAACCGGTTCAAACGTGCCGTATCCGACATGCAGCGTGATCTCGGCTATCTCTATGCCACGCTCTCTTATTCGATCCAAGATCTCCGGCGTAAAATGCAGTCCTGCAGTGGGTGCCGCGATTGCCCCGCGCGTCCTGGCGAAAACAGTCTGATAACGTTCGCGGTCCGTATCTTCACCGGCTGCTTCGCGTTTTATATACGGAGGCAGCGGGGTTTTTCCGATCTCATCAACAACCTCGTCAAGCGGTCGGGTTGAGGTGAACCGCACAACGACCGTTCCCTCATTTTTTTCAATGACCTCACCCGACAGGTCATCAGAAAATTGGATGGCTTTTCCGGGTTTTAGGCGCCGCGCGGGCCGCGCGAGCGTTTCCCAGCTGTCGCCCTCGATCTTTCGCACAAGAAAGATCTCGATCTTAGCGCCCGTTTCTGTAACGCCGATCAGACGAGCCGGAAAAACCTTTGTGTTGTTCAATACGAGCACATCGCCGGAGTTGAGTCTTTCCGGAAAATCGAGAAATTTGCTGTCGATCAGCAAACCCGCTTCCCGGTTCACGATAAGCATCCGTGAACTTTCGCGATGCTCGAGAGGCTCTTGCGCGATCAGCTCGTCGGGAAGTTCGTATGTGTAATCAGATATCGATAATGACGGAGAAGTTTCGCTCATTCAGGTGATTCAATTATAAAAACCGTCACGGCTTCGTCAAATATATTCGCGCCAAAAAGCAAAACAGCACACCTTTCGAGCATGCTGTTTCGTTATTATGGGTTCGTATCGCTTAACGAAACGAACGATTAATTACTGCTAACCTCTGTTGAATTATTTATCATAATATCACCCCCAGTGCTCACTTTGATGCGAAATCTTAAAAAAGGTTGCGAGCAAATAAGCAGCCCGCATCGCCGGTTTGTTTCAGCGCACACTTTTGGCCAATTAGTTGGGGCAAAAAACAGGAAATATGACGAAAAATATTGAGTTGATCTGTGAAGGGTCAAGTGGTGCCGGAGGTCGGACTCGAACCGACATGGGCGTGAAGCCCGCTAGATTTTGAGTCTAGTGCGTATACCAATTTCGCCACTCCGGCGCGAACTAAAATACTATCTTTTCAAACGGGCGCCGGTCAAGCAGCCGCTTCAGCCCGGTATCTCGTAAATAAAATATTGTTGCATCCATGCTGGCGTGGTAAAATACCGCGGCGGCTTTTGCACAGGAAAAGCCGCTGATCTTTGAAATCTCCGACACGCTCGACCGCGCCCGGCGAAAAAATCGCAAAAACGTGGGACAAGTTGGGACAAGCGTAAACCCTTTGTTTTCAACAACGACCTTGTCCCAACTTGTCCCAGCTTGGGACAAAATGGGACAAAATCGCACGAGTTAGGCATTAAGATGTGAAACAGACTTGGACTTTTTGGCCGAAAAAAATTCTTTTCAAGATCGCGCCTTTGTGTTAAATTCTGTTTACCGGGGATGTGGTGGTCATTGCACTAGTCTTATTTCCGGTCCCGTCTGTTTTCGTCTTATCCTGCTGCCGAAAATGTACAATACAAATCCTTCCCTTAACCGACTTTTGATCGTTGAGCCGAGCGCCGAAAAACGGCATTTGCTCATGGCATATTTTTCGCCCTCATTCGTCTGTGACGAGGCTGAGTCTGTCGCCGCTGCTATCACCAAGATCCGCGAGCACGAATACGGCGTAGTGCTTGCAGCAATTCATCAGAGAGATCTGGCCGGGCACGAGTTGATACCTTATCTGCGAAAAGTTTCCCCTGATACGGTTCCGATTTTTCTTAGCGAAGGAACTACGCCGGGCAATACGGTCAAGGCTTTTCGCGCCGGCGCGTTCGAAGTCATTCAAATGCCGATCTCACTTAAGGCCATCGAATCGGCCGTTGATAAAGCGTTCGACAAATTTGAGCTAAAGCGGCTAAAAGATCGTTACCATAATCATCTCGAAGAACTCGTCGCCGAACGAACAGCAGAGCTCGACCGCGCGCTCGAGGAGATCGAAAACTCGTATCGGATGACGCTGAAGGCTCTGGTGCAGGCACTGGAAACGCGCGATTCGGAAACTCACGGACATTCCGAAAGGGTCGTCACCTTCAGCCTGCGTCTCGGTTATGAACTTGGTCTAGAAAAGGATGCGCTTCGCGACCTTGAGCTTGGTGCGCTTCTGCATGATATCGGTAAAATTGGTGTGCCCGACGCGGTTCTGCATAAGCCGGCAAAGCTCAACAAACAGGAGTGGGCAAAAATGAAGCTTCATCCGCTTCACGGCCAGGCGATCTTGCGAAATATACAGTTTCTCGAAGGCGCAGGCAGGATCGTAGCTCAGCACCACGAAAAATGGGACGGTTCCGGTTATCCGATCGGCATGCGCGGAGAGGATATCGAGCTCGGCGCGCGCATCTTTGCCGTTGTCGATGCGTTCGACGCCATTATCAGCAATCGTGTTTATCGTGAAGGCCGGCCATACCAGGCGGCGCTCGAGGAGATCGAAAAATTTTCGGGTACACAGTTCGATCCGATGGTGGTGGAAGCATTCAAACGAGTGCCAAGTGATGACTGGGAAACGCTTCGCGAGCGTTCACTCGCAGACAAGCCTGAAAATCAATCGCTGCAGGCTCTCGTTGCGGGTCTTGTTTACACAGAAAAACAGATGGAAATGGTGCACTAATCAGACCTCATTGAGGACGACAATTTCTGCACGCCGTTTTGCTTCGTCAAGAAACGTTTCGATATCTGCCGCGACTTTGTTTTCAGTAAGAATTTTATTAATCTCCGCGCGCTTTTCGTCCAGGGTCGGCATAAGCGATCCGGGATATTTCCTGCGAAATTCCGGAACAAAAACGTCACGATAGTATTTTGCCTCATCGTCGGGCGTTATGACTATAAACGAACGAAACCGGAAATCAAGATATTTTTCAATTGCTACCCTGTCGGCAACAATGCGCTCGAAATTCGGGTCTTTTACTGAACTGAACCCCACAGTGTTAAGCCGCTTTTCAAATTCGGCTGTCGATGGGAAATGGCTGAGAATGTTGGCGATCTCGGCATTGATCTCCGCATCGGTTGGAGCGGTTCGCGGAAGGCGTTCGGCCTCAAGAGCGAAAAGTCTTTGGTTTATAAGAGTTTGCAGTGCTTGATTGAGGTCCTGCGAACTCGGCGGATCGATCGGCGTGTTTGGCTGCAGGGCGAGCTGCCACCTCAGGTCAGAAAGTGTTATTAGCTCCGTGCGGACGCCGTCATTTACCGTAGCTATCGATTTATCAACGACCTGCTGCGCAAGAGCTGTTAAAGCCGCCAAACTAAGCCACAAAGCGACCGTGAAAATTGCGACAGAACCGAAACGCCTCTTATACCCTGATTTCATTGCCCTAACCTTTGATTTTTGCGTGAATCCAACTGCATGTCAACAGTGATATTTATCCGTTTAAACGTTGACAAAATGTTTAAAAACGTTTTTAATTGAGATGGACGTGAACGGCACACGTTTTCCGCTAGATATCTCCTCGCCGTAAGACTGTTTCCGCACCCGTTTTAGAGAACTAAAAAATAAAATGCTCGCACCGAGACGACAGAAAAAAGAGCCCCGGTTGGCCAAGGCTGTTAGGCCCGCATCTGACTTGATCGATGAGTTAAAGATCATATCGGACCTTGGCAGAAGCCTGCTTTTTACGGTTCATCCCAAAAAAGTTGCCAGCCGCGTAGCCGAAGCGATTCTCAACGGTGTCGATGCCGAGATGTGTGCATTTGTGGTCGAGGTTGAAAATATCGGCCTGATAAAATCGGCCGTAAACCGCTCCGGCGCAATCCAATCAAAGTTTCTGAGCAAGTCCCGATTCGAAAAATGGCTTAAGCTTTTGCCGCCGCAGATGGGGTTTGCCGAAGACCACCCGGACGAGTTTTTCCTGACGGGCAAAACTCACAAGATCGAGTACATTTCTCCCCTGCACATCAACGGGGAGATCAAGGGAGCGGTAATCGTCACGTTTGCCGAGAAACAAGATCTGAACGAGCGAAAGGCACGCCTGATCGACGCAGCGACACAGATGGCCGCGATGAGCGTAAACCTGTCCGCACATTACGAAAACGCTCTCCACGATTCGATCACAAAGACCAAAGAGGAGCATCGCAAATTTACGGAGGCTATCCTCGATGCTCTCCCGGTTTCGCTCTATGTCGTTGACCGCGATTACCGCATCGTCACCTGGAACCGTCATCGCGAGGTCGGCGTTCAGGGAATACCGCGTGATTCGGCGTTGGGGCGCGACGTTTTTCAGGTGCTGGCTAAATATCCCGAAGGCCGTTTGCGGAAAGAATTTGAGCGGGCATTTGCGACCGGCAGGATCGAACGCATCGAGCAGCAAACGGTTGCCGACGACGGATCGACCCGGCATTGGCTGGTCAGCAAGGTCCCAATGCGTGACGCGGAGTCGGGTGAAGTTTCGCACGTAATAACCGTCGGCGAGGACGTGACCGTTCGGGTCGAAGCGATACATGCCGTCGGCCGAGCAGAAAAACTCGCGGCGGTTGGGCGGCTTGCCGCCGGTGTCGTCCACGAAATAAATAATCCACTTGCAACCATTGCCGCATGTGCCGAGGCACTCGAGCACCGGATCGATGAAGGAGCGTTTGCTTCGTCAGACGCCGAACAGGACCTGACCGAGTATCTTGGCCTCATCAAAAACGAGGCTTTTCGCTGCAAATCGATAACGACCGGCTTGCTCGATTTCAGCCGAGTGCGTGCAGGCAACAGGCACCCGGTCGAGATCGGCGAGATATTAAGATCATCCGCAAATCTCATCACCCACCAAAAACGCGGTGGCAATATCAACATCGAATTGGAAATCGAGGACGGCCTGCCGAAGATCAACGGGGACGGCGGACAGATACAGCAGGCTGTGATCGGTTTGGGTACAAATGCGATCGACGCGATGCCGGACGGCGGAACTCTCACTTTTCGTGTGGTATCGCGTGCAAACAGTGTTGCTATTGAGGTTGAGGATACCGGTACGGGCATTGCTCCGGAAAACCTTTCAAAAGTCTTCGAGCCTTTCTTTACCACCAAAGAAATCGGCAAAGGGACAGGACTAGGCCTTGCAGTGTGTTACGGCATTATCACCGAACACGGCGGACGGCTGAGCGTTCGGTCGAACCTAGGCAAAGGATCGGTGTTTACTATCCTGTTGCCGGTCACCGGAGCATGATCAAATTGGGAAGCTGATTTACTTGAGATTTTTCCTCACTTATAGAGAGAAGAAACGTATGGCAAAACTTTTGGTGGTCGATGACGAAAAAAATCTGCGCCTTGTCGTGCAGAAGGAGCTTACACGGCAGGGGCACGAAGTTGATGTGGCGTCCGACGGTGAAGAAGCTTGGGAAATGCTCGAAAAACAGGATTTTGACGTTCTGCTTTGCGACATAAATATGCCTCGGCTCGACGGTGTCGGGTTGTTGCGCCGAATTTGCGATAAGACCGAAAATCGGCCTGAGGTGATAATGCTCACCGGGCAAGCAACGGTCGAAACCGCGATCGAGGCGATGAAACTCGGGGCGTACGATTATCTAACCAAGCCCTACCGCATCGCGGAGCTTTCAGCCCTCGTAACCCAGGCTGCCGAAAAGCAGCAGCTAAAGATCGATAATCAGCGTATGCGGGCGCAGATACAGCGGACAAACAGCACACTGCCCGAGATCATAGGCGACTCGCGCCAGATGAAAGACATTCTGCGGCTTGTTCAGCGTGTTGCGCCGACCGAAACTTCCGTTCTGATAACCGGCGAATCCGGAACCGGTAAGGAGTTGGTCGCGCAGGCCATACACCGGTTGAGCAAACGTAAGGATAAGGCGTTTGTGGATCTCAACTGCGCCGCGTTGCAGGATACGCTGCTCGAATCGGAACTTTTCGGTTATGAGGCCGGAGCATTCTCGGGCGCGCGGGCGCGCAAACTTGGACTTTTCGAAATTGCCGATGGCGGAACGCTTTTCCTTGACGAGATCATGGAGATGCCCGCGCAGCTTCAATCAAAACTCCTGCGGGCGCTTGAGACGCGTTCGTTTTTCCGCGTTGGCGGCGTGAAAAAAGTTGAGGTTGACGTCCGCGTTGTCGCCGCGACAAACCGTAACAAGGACGAAGCTATTGCGACAGGTGCGTTTCGGGCCGACCTGATGTTCCGCGTCAACAGTTTTGAAATACATATTCCACCGCTTCGCGAACGTCGCGAAGACATCGAACCGCTTGCGCGGCACATCCTGACAAAGATCGCTGGCCCCGGTGCTCCGGAATTAACTCAGGGAGCTATCGATGCTTTGTCCGCATTTGACTGGTCGGGGAACGTTCGCCAACTGCGAAATTGTCTCGAACGAGCAATTTTGCTTGCGGACGGTGAAAAGATAACCACCAAAGAATTTCCGCCCGAGGTCGTTTACCGGACAGAAAGAACAAACGTTTCAGTCAGCTATAACAGTCCGCAGCTAAACGGCACCAGCACGTTTCAAAATGCGTCGCCCGTAAACCTACGCGATTCGGAGAAACAGCAGATCATCAACGCCCTTGAGAAAACGGGATGGCATCGAGGAAAGACGGCCGTAATGCTTGGCATTTCGCCCTCGACGCTGTACAGACGCCTTAGAGAATACGGGCTGGAAACCCGCTAGTAGTCGTGGCGAATATGCTCCTGCAACAAGATAATTTTTCGTTTGCAAAATACGCTGTCGAAATCAGAAAAGAGGCGTATACTGTGCACGTCGTTTTCGCCATTGTTAATGGTGCGAAAACCGACAACGAAAACAAATCAGGAGAAAAAGATGAAAAGGATTATAGGCTGTCTTCTCGCCCTTATAATTGGGGCTTTTTTCCTTGGAGCTGATTTCGGTACCACGTCAGCAATGAACACCGTCTCAAATGCAGATTACGGGCAAAACGCTAATTCGAGCACGACAATGACGATGACGGCGAAGCCAAAACATCATCGTAAACATCATCGAAAGCATCATCGCAGACACCACAAGTAAAACTCCCGAAATAGATGCCAGATTACCGATTTGGCAAACCAATTTATGCAGGTGAGCAAGCCCAAAGCTTGCTCTTTTAATTTAAGATGCGGCCATTTTAGTTAAGCCTCATCGATTCACAATAAAAAGGAATCGCTGTTCTGACAAAGGCATAAGTCTGTCTTCAAACAGCATGCCTTCCTTTTGAAGCGCCTCGCGCAGGCCGTTTCCACCAAAGAGCAGCAGCGTCCGTTTTCCGGACCATTTCACTAAACGCGGCAGTTTCTCCGTAAATCTGTCGAGCGCGCGGCAAGTAACCATCGAAAAATTGCTATCGTCAACCTCTTCGAATTGCCTGTTCACGATCTCGGCCTGCTCTGAAATTCCAAGTTGGGCAGTAGCCGAAACAATAAACTTCGCTTTCTTGATTTTCGATTCGATCAAAACGGCGCTCAGGTCTTTGCGAACCAGCAAACACGGGATCCCCGGCAGCCCTGCGCCGGTCCCCACATCGGCAAATCGGGCGTTTTCGGGAATGTATTCGAGCAATGTAAGCGATTCGAGAATGTGCCGGGTCGCAAATTCCTCTGGCCGACACGGCGCTACGAGGTGCAGAAGCGGATTGTGTTTTTGAACCAGCTCGTAATACGCCGCGAGACGATCGATCGCGGTGTCAGACAGGGCAAGCTCAAACGCCGCCTGATGATTCTTGATTGCATCGATAAATTCGGTTTTCACAAAGTTCAGAGTCTGCTTGGGGTTACGTGGGCAGTTTATCCAAGGCGCGCAAACTCGTCCGAAATGTCATGCTCTTCAAATTCGTCCGGTTTCCCGTCTTTGTCCTTATCTTCGGCAAAAAAGATCTTGATGAACGGTGGAGCGACCAGCGTGGTAGCAACAGCCATAAACAGAACGGTTGCAAAGAAATGGGGTTTAATAACACCAAGCCCTAGCCCGATCTGGGCAACGACTATGCCAACCTCGCCACGCGGAACCATTCCGACGCCAATCTGTGCCATATCGCGGCGCGACATTCCCCACGCCCCAAGTCCGCAGCCTATAAATTTTGTAATAACGGCGACAACAGTCATCAATATCGCCAGCACGACCACGGAGGCGTCACCAAACACGCGCAGATTGAGCTGCATGCCGATATTCACCAGAAAAAACGGCACCAGAAACTCGGTAACGCCGCTTGTTAGCCGGTGCATTTTTTGGTTACCTTCGGTCGCCTCGGCAAGAGCCATGCCCGCTAGAAATGCACCGATTATCGCCGCAACCCCGACGTACATCGCGGCGAATGACAGGCCCAGACACAGTATTAGCCCGAAATTAAAAAAAGGTTGGCCGATCCGCAAACCGTCTATCGCCGGAGCGATCCGCGTCATCAATCTTGCGCCGACGACCGCAACAAAGACCGTAAAAAGCACGGCGAGCCCCGCCGTTTTCGCAAGCTCAAGATAATCGACCGAACCCCCGCTCAGCGATGAGACCATCGACAATATTATCAGCCCGAGTATGTCGTCGATCACCGCCGCGCCAAGTATGATCCGCGAGGTCTCAAGATCAAGCAAACCCATCGAGCCCAGTACTCGCGCGGTTATCCCGACTGAGGTCGCAACAAGCGCCGCACCGATAAACATTGCCTCTACGAACGATCCGTCCCACCACAAGGCGATCCAATAACCCGCGACAAACGGGATCGCCACGCCCAGCACCGCAACCGCCGTGGCCCGCGGCCCGACGCGGAAAATATCCTGCGGCTTTGTCTCAAGACCGACGTTGAACAGCAAGAAAATAACACCGACCTCGGCCAGGATCGAGATCAGATCGCTCGGATGCACCCAGCCCAGCAGGCTCGGTCCGATCACTACGCCCGCCAATATTTCGCCAACCACCGCCGGCTGCCTGAGGCGCTCAAAAACCTCTCCCATCAGCTTGGCGGCGGCCAGTATGATGAATAGCGACAGGAAAACTGATGCGTGCTCGACGCTTGCAGCAAGAACGACAGGCATTGATTTCGCGGTCAATAAAGTTGACGCTAAATCATACCAACCCGTGGTATTTATCGGCAAAACCGCCGTTCCGATTTACGTCGCGATCCGCGAATCCGGATCGCATCATCTCGTAGCCAATTTCCGGCGGGCGCTTGATTTTTCCGGTGTGGAAACTATAATCAAATGTTCAAGGCTGGGTAGCTCAGATGGTTAGAGCGTGGGATTCATAACCCCAAGGTCGGGAGTTCGATCCTCCCCCCCGCCACCAATAGATTCAACAACTTACGGCGGGCGTTACGCCCGCCTTTTTTGTTTCCGTGACCAATACGTAACCAAAATGCCGTTTCGCATGGAGTTTTTCTACTGCTCTGCGACCGGCTTCTGCTGACGCATGGACATAAATCATGGATGTCTTGATGTCGGCATGGC
>DATJGV010000026.1:0-13106 GCA_035494575.1 Pyrinomonadaceae bacterium
CAGGCGCGGAACGTCCTCTTCTTCGCGAAGACGCTTCAGCAGCATCAGGTCGAACGTCTTCTGATAAGTTTCGGCTTCCATCGCCGATCTGTACATCTTGAGCTGCGCCGCGGTTTCCTTTTTCAAATTCTTTAGATGCTCAGGATCGGCATTTGTCACCAGGGAACGATCAATAAAACTTTCGATGTCGTAAAGCGTCGGCTCGACCAGGCCAAGGTCTTCGGGCAGATTTTGTTCAAGCTCTCGGAGCCGAGCGCAGGCGCGTTCAAAATCCTCTTTGAGTCTTTCGTTTTTAGAATCTCGCAGTTTTTCCACTGCATGCTGCAAGAACTCCAAAACAGCCTCGCGCGAATGCGTTTCCTGCACCGACTCGGCGCCGTTTTCAGATGTCTTACCAACCTGCGAATCGGTCCATTCCTTATACTGCGCTTCGATCTCTTCGCGGCAGTAAAAAAGGCTTTTTATCGTTCGCGGCTGCGGGTTTTTATCATAACCGTCGAACACCGTTTCGATCGCACGCAGCACGACGTGCAGAGGCACGCCGCGTTCCTGCCAGCCTTCCATCAATGCCCAGTCGAGCGGGCTCAACAGCAGGTTTTTGCCGCGCCGCCGGACGAACGTATCTTCTATCTCTGTAAAATAATTATAGTAATTCAAGGTTTCGAATCGTTTTGCCCGCGAAACACGCGAAAAAAAGAAATACGCGTAAATTTTGGTGTGATTTCGCGTGTTTCGCGGGCGGTCTCTTAAAGGTTTACTAATCTTAATTGAATCTGCACTTGCAATGCTACGAAACGAATTCGGCTTAGTCAAAAATCCCGCCCGGTTGTGTTAATCTTCTGCTATGTCAAACGAGAGACGCGATGAATTCGAAACCTCTTCAGGTATCGAATTGCCCAACGACTTTAACCCAAACAACACAAAACCGATAAGTTACGAAGACGATCTGGCGTCGCCGGGAGAATTTCCATATACACGCGGCGTACGCAAAAATATGTACCGCGGCAAATTTTGGACGATGCGTCAGTACGCCGGGTTCGCCACCGCTGAGGAGTCCAACGCCCGTTACAAATATCTTTTGTCGCAGGGCACAACCGGCCTTAGTGTTGCGTTCGATCTGCCGACGCAGATAGGCCTCGACTCCGACGACCCGCTTGCGATTGGCGAGGTGGGAAAGGTGGGTGTGGCCATCGACAGCGTTGAAGACATGTGTATGCTTTTCGACGGCATTCCGCTCGATAAGGTCTCGACTTCGATGACGATAAACGCGACGGCATCGACGCTTTTGTGCCTTTATCTGGCCGTTGCGCGAAAACAGGGGGTCCCGTTCGACAAGATCAGCGGCACGGTGCAAAACGATATTCTAAAGGAATACATTGCTCGCGGCACCTATATTTACCCGCCAAAACCCAGCCTCCGCCTGATAACGGACACGTTCGCTTTTTGCGCGGCCGAGGTGCCTAATTGGAACACGATCTCGATCTCGGGTTACCACATTCGCGAAGCCGGTTCCACCGCGGCGCAGGAGATCGCGTTCACGCTTGCCGATGGAATTTGTTATGTCGAATCGGCGATCGGCGTCGGTTTGGACGTCGATAATTTTGCGCCGCGTCTCTCTTTCTTTTTTAATTCGCACAACAATCTGCTTGAAGAGATCGCAAAGTTTCGCGCGGCGCGTCGGCTATGGGCGCGGATAATGAAGGACCGATTTAAGGCGAAAGATCCGCGTTCGATGATGCTGCGATTTCACACGCAGACGGCCGGTTCGACACTGACGGCCCAGCAACCCGAGGTGAATGTCGTCCGCACGACCATACAGGCTCTCGCGGCTATTTTGGGCGGCACGCAAAGCCTGCACACAAACTCGATGGACGAGGCGCTTTCGCTTCCGACCGAGCAGGCCGCACGTATCGCCCTGCGGACGCAGCAGGTGATCGCTTATGAATCCGGAGTCGCGGATACGGTCGACCCGATGGCCGGCAGCTATGCGATCGAACAGCTAACGACCGAACTCGAAAACGCCGCGGTCGAGTACATTCAAAAGATCGATGATATGGGCGGAATGCTTCGTGCGATCGAATCCGGCTATGTGCAGCGCGAGATACAGGAAGCCGCATACGAATACCAACGCGCGGTCGAGACAAAAGACGCGATCGTCGTTGGCGTCAATCAATTTCGAATTGACGAAAACGAAACGATCCCGATCCTAAGGATCGATAAAAGGATCGAGCGCGATCAGGTCGCCCGTGTGCGAGCCGTCCGCGAAAAAAGAGATCGAATCAAGGCCGAGACTGCATTGGAATCGCTGGCGGAGGCTGCAAGCGGAAGCGAAAATCTCTTGCCGCGAATTCTCGCATGTGTTGAATCTTACGTAACGGTCGGCGAAATATCGCACCAGCTGCGAAGGTCCTGGGGCGAGTATCGAGAAGCGGTAACGGTGTGATCTGCTGTCTAATTATTTTTAAACGGCAGAAAGGCCGATCCGTCACTTGACCGACACGTTGTTTGCCGAAAGCGTGTTTCCGGTCGCATGCTGAAATTCCGATATTGCCTTGTTCAGGTCGGTTTGAGCCTGCAACTCGCGCCCGCGTGCGGCAAGCAGATCGGTCTGCCGCTGCAGCACGAGATATAGCGTCGTCGTTCCGGCCCGGAATTGCCGCTCTTCACTTTCGTACAACTGTTCGGATGCTGCACGTGACGCGGCAGCGGCGTTGAGACGAGCCTCGGCCGATCTCAGCGCCTGCACGGCATTTCGCACTTCGGCTTCGATCGTTTGCTCGGTCTGCTCGCGCTGATTCTTGATGCGGTCTCCCTCGGCGAGCGATCTGCCGAGGTTTGCTTTTGCGACGGTGTTTTTGAGCGGCAGCGATATCTGGATGCCGACATTGTATGTCGGAAATCGCTGTGCGGCCAGATTCCCAAGTGAGGTGAAATAGCCGCCCCGCAGCACCTCGGGCACATTTGCTCCGCCGGACGAATTCGGGTTTGGCGTACCGGCCAGCCCGGCCGATGTGTAGGTTCCTACAAGGTTGATCTCCGGCTTTGTCTGGTCGCGGTAGTACCGCTGATCGATCTTGTTTATATCAGCATTTGCTTCGAGCTGTGTGATTTCGGGACGATTCTTGAGAGCTTCAGCGACAGCCACCTCGACGCTGACTCGCGGCGGATCGAGCGAGACGGGTGACACGGGTGTGATCGGCCGGCTCCAAACATCCGAGGTCCTGTCGGGCAGCATCAATGTCTTCAAAGTATTTTCGGCAGTAGTAACGTCCTGCTGGGCGGTGTAAACGTTTTGTTCGAATGTCGTTATCTGGGCGGTCGCAGCGACGACATCGATCGGTGCGAGCACGCCTTTTTCAACGAGGCGCTGATTGCTTTCGAGCTGCGCACGCGCCTGTTTTACGGCGTCGATCTGCACCTGGAGATTTCTGAGAGCGAATACGAGATTCCAATAGGCCTGTTCGACCTGCGAGATAACGTCTATTGCCATCTGACGAAACTGCGAATCGTTCAAACTAAGGTTCTTTTTCGCGATCTCGATCTGACGCCGATTGTTGTCAAAAAACAGATTGCGAAAAAGCGGCTGTGTGTAAGTTGCCGTAAATGATGTCGGATACTGCGGGTTAAGGGTTGCGTTTCGGTTCGACGTGTCGGTGCGTGACGAGGTAAACGCAGCGCTGTAATTACCGCCATAGAACGGCGTAAAACCGTTGACGCCTGTCGAGCTGAACAGCGATTTTTGAGTAACGACACCGTTGACCGCACCGCCGATCGTCGATGCGGTAGGCGTCGAACGGCTCTCGAAATAGTTCTGAGATGTGATAAGCGGATCGTAAACGCCGCGAGCGCCGCGAAGGCTGAATTCAGCCTCTTTGACTACGTCGCGGGTCGCCTCGATATTATTGTTATTTTGCAAAGCGCGGGTTATCGCGTCCTCGAGCGTAAGCGGCATCTGGTTGGCGTTGTCCACACCGACACGGTTTGCGTCAGGGAGAGGGCGCACCGGCGCTTCGAAATTCGGCGCGACCGGCGGCGGTTCCTCGGGCAATTCTGCCGGCGGATTTCCGGCGGCATTGCCTATTATTTGTCCCGGCGACGCCTGCGGATTCGGGACCGGCGTCGCCTGCTGCTGCGGAGGCGGCGTGGCCTGCTGAACGGGAACCGCCGCCGGCGGCGTCTGAGCGGATGCTGCCAAAGCAAACGCGGCAACCATTGCCACTGACAAAATAGATCGCCGAAGCGATCTGTAAAAGAGCGTTAAAATAGCACTTTGTTTATCCATCGATTTACTTCCCCGGAGCCTGGCCGGCAAATTCGTCGCCTCCGTCCTCCGTTATCTCGTTTTCCTCAGTATTGCGCGACCGTTTGAAAACGCCCGTTACTCTTTCGAAAACCGGCCGCCAGACCGCGTTACGAATGCGTCCGGTTCGCCGGCTCAATCCTTTGAAGATCGTTGTTTCTTTTGCGTCGTCAAACAACGAATAGAACACGGGCACCGCCAGCAGCGTCAGCAGCAGACAAAGCGATTGCCCGCCGACGACCAGGATGCCTATTGAGCGATTCGTCGCCGCACCTGCACCTGTACCGAGAATAAGCGGAACCATTCCGGCGACAAGAGCAATGGTTGTCATCAGGATCGGCCGTAGACGGTCGCGGTTCGCTTGTATGATCGCGTCGTAGCGGTTCATTCCTTTTGACCGCAGACCGTTCGTGTGATCGATCTGCAAGATCGCGTTTTTCTTCACGATGCCGAACAGCAGCAAAATGCCAAGCGCCGAAAATATATTCAGCGTCTGTCCCGCGATCGCGGTCGAGATCAACGCAAACGGGATCGCAAGCGGCAGCGTCAGCAATATAGTCACAGGGTGAATGAACGATTCGAACTGCGCCGCAAGGATCAGGTACATGAACACGAACGAAAGCAAAAACGCATACAAAAATGCACTGTATGCGCGCTGCAATTCTCGTGACGTACCCGTAACGCCGGTCGAGTATTCCGGCGGAAGATTGAGTTCCTTAACGTAGGATTCGAGCTTAGTGATCGCGTCCGCCTCGGACGAATTCGGTGCAAGCCCCGCCGTTATCGTCACTTGGCGCTGCCGGTTAAGGCGGCTGATGGACGCGGGACTTAGTCCCTCTTGTATCTTTACGAGCTGATCGAGACTGATCGCGCGGTTGTTCGCCGGCGGCGCACCCGGAATTGTACTTGCGGCTGATGTTGCCGCAGTTGAACCCGTCCCGCCCGTAGTTCCGCCTTGTGATGCGACCGTAAAGTTTTTAAGGCTGTCCTGCGAACGTCGAAACTCTTCTTCGGCCTGCAAAACTACATCGTATTGCTTGCTGTTCTGGCTGAATGTCGAAACACGCTGCCCGGCTGCGAGCGTATTCAGAGCCTGCGCGATATCACCGGCGCGGACGTTCAGATCCGCAGCCTTGTCGCGGTCGATCGTCACCTGAATTTCTGGCGTTCCAATATCGATAGACGTGTCAGGGTCACGAAACGTCGGGTCTTGTTTGAGTTTTGCTAAAAGTTGGTTTGAGTAATCGGTCAGCTTTTGCAGATCCGGCCCTGCGATATAATAGCCGACACCGGAACCGCCGCGTCCAAGACCTAGACTGCCGGAAAGTGAAGACGTCGCGGAAACGTTTATCGAATAATCGTCCGTCGCATATTTTTTGGTTATCTGCCGCGTACGGTTAATCAGTTGGTTTTGTGACGCCGACCGCTCACTCACGGGTACCAGACTGACATTTATCGTACCTGTATTGCCCCCTGTTCCGCGACCGAAACCTGCGAGAACGAGGGTGTTCTGCACACCCGGAACCTGTTCGCGAATATCGCGGGCGATACGATCGAGCATCGATTGTGTGGCCGACAGGCTCAGTCCCTGCGGCCCGCGGAACGAGACCTGATACGCCGATTCGTCTTCGTCGGGCAGGAACGCCATACCGACAAACCGGAACAACGGATAGATAGATAGAACCGCGATAATACAAACCGCGACAATTATCCACCTATGCCGCATCGACATTTTCAGCAGCCACGTGTACGTTCCGTCAACCTTGCTGTAAAACCAGCCGGACTTGGAATCCTCCGAATGCGGATTGCGGACTGAGGATTGCGGATTTTCTTCGTATGCGTCTGCCGGCTGTTCCCATTCTACGTTATGCCTTTCAGCGTCGGGTCCGGTTTCTCCATTTCTTTCGTCCTCACCTTCCTCCTCTCTATGCGGCTTAATCCACCGTGCTGCGAGCATCGGCGTGAGCGTGAACGAAACTATCAGCGACACGGCAATCGCTGCTGCGGCCGTCAGTCCGAACGAAGACATGAACCGCCCGACGATGCCCGTCATAAAGCCGACCGGAATGAACACCGCCAGCAATGATAGCGTCGTCGCAAGCACCGCAAGTCCGATCTCTCGTGTGCCCTCGATCGCTGCCTGAAACGGGTTTACTCCCTTTTCTTCTACATAGCGATAGATATTTTCGAGCACAACTATGGCGTCGTCGATCACGATGCCGACCATGAGCGTTAACGCCAGCATGGTCATTTGATTTAGCGAATAGCCGAGCGCGGCGATCAAAGCAAATGCGGCTATGATGGATGTCGGAATAGCGAGAGCGGCGATGATGGTCGAGCGAAAATTCCATAGGAATAAAAAGACCACGATCGCGGCAAACAGGCCGCCCAAAACAAGATGCTCTTCGATAGCGTGCAGCGAATTTTCGATAAACTCAGACTGGTCGCGGATGACGGCAACCTTTACGTCGGAAGGCAGCGTCTTTTGTATATCCGCCATTCGCTGCTTGATCCCGTTAATGACGTTGATCGTGTTCGAGCCGGGCTGCTTACGCACCGCAAGCGAGACTGACGTGACCCCGTCGAGCGAAGATGCCGTGGTCGCGTCCACACCCTCGTCCGAGACGCGCCCGATGTCCCTGATCCGAATCGGAAAGCCGTTGACCGTCGTGATGACAATGTCGTTGAACTGACCGACCTCGGTCAGTTTGCTGATCGTGCGAAGGCCCGAGGTTTTCGCACCCTCGATCAAATTGCCGCCCGGCAGTTCCTGGTTTTGAGCACTGATCGCGTTCGCGACCTGTGTTACCGAGAGGTTGTATGCCCGCAGCCGGTTCGGGTCAATGTAGATCTTGATCTCGCGCTCGCGGCCGCCGAAGATAACGACCTCACCGACGCCGTCAACGGTCTGAATGCGGTCCTGAAATTGTGTTTCGACGAAATCGGTCAGGTCGACAATGTTGCGCGGAGCGCTGATCGAATACATCAGGATCGGCGACGAATCGGGGTCGGATTTGCGAACCACAGGCGGGTCCGCGTTTTCCGGCAGACGGCGGACGACGGTGCTTATCTTTTGCTGGACTTCCTGAAAGGCCTGATCGGGGTCTTTTTCGAGAGAAAAGTTGAGTGTTACGTTCGAGCTGCCGCGTGACGAAGACGACGTCATCTGATCGACACCGGCAACCGTACTGACCGCGCCTTCGATCTGATCGGTGACCTCAGTTTCTATTTCGGCCGGTGCGGCACCCTGATTTGTCGTCGAGATCGATATCGTCGGTATATCGATCTTTGGAAACCGGTCAACGCCCAGCGTGAAAAAACTAAACCCGCCGACAACCGTCAAGAACATCACAATGACGGTCGCAAACACCGGACGATGTACACAAATTTCAGCTAACCATTGCATAAAAAAATAAGTTCAGAGTTTAGAGTTCGGGGTTCAGAGTTGAAGACTATCTGAACTTGCTTCCTCGAAAATCCGAGTGCTGTAAATACTTCATAAATCCGCCGATCCTTCGTCCAGTTTGTTCCAAACAAGCATAAGTGTCATCAAACTGTGCTGGTGTAATATATTTTTGGTCAAGTTTGGCCATTTATAATTTTGTCTCAATTTTTCTAAGTTTCGTACTACGTTAAAAGATAAAAACCCTGAACTCTGAACCCTGAACTAGTAGCTAACTTTCGCGCCCTCATATAACTGATCGAGATTACTCGTAGCTACAACCTGATCGGCATCGACGCCGGAGAGTATCTGCGTCGAATCGCCTTCCTCCATGCCAAGCTGTACGACCTTTAGTTTTGCAACGCCGTCCTGGATCACGAACACTCTGTACGATTGCGTGGTCGGATCGTTATAAACGGCAGCCTTTGGAACATAGACAGCGTTCGTGCCGCCTTCTTTATTTATCCTTACGGTTGCGAACATGCCGGCACGCAGAGCGTTGTCGCCGTTCTCGATCAACGCCTCGACAACGGCCGAACGAGAAGCCGGATCGATCGCCGGATTTATCGCGGAAACCGTTCCCGAAAATGTCCGGCCCTTGTAGGCATCGACCTGAAGAGTCACGCCGCGGCCGACTGCAACCAGCGGAACATCCGATTCGCCGATCTGTATCTGGATCTTCATCGGATTTGTGCGAACGATCGTTGCGACGCTTGTTGCCGTGGTCACAAACTCGCCGACCGCCGTCGGACGGTTCGTTATGTAACCCGGAAACGGTGCGCGTATGACCGTGTCGGCAAGATTTTGCTGAGCGATGCCGACCTGTGCCTGGGCTGCGTCCTGCGCGGCCTTTGCGCTCGCGATCGCCTGGTTGTTCTGCTTAGCTGTGTTGACAGCAGCGTCGAGCAATTCCTTCGCGTTGTTCGCCTGGGCGCGGGCGGTGTCACGCGTCGTTCGAAACTGTTCATACTGGATCATCGCAACGTCGCCGCTTTCGACCAATTCGCGATAACGCTTTTCGTTCGCCTCTGCTTGTTTTAGTACTGCGAGCGCTTGCTGATAATTTGCATTCGCCGCGCGGACTTCCGGAATTGTCGAAGCATTGAACGAACTTCCTGGCCCAAGTCCCAGCTTGGCTTCGGCCTGACGCACAGCCGCTTGTGCCTGTTTGACCCCGGCCTGCGCCGCGGACAACATCTGACGGGCGTTGGAGTCGTCAATCTTTGCGATGATCGCACCGGTTGTTAGAAATTGCCCGACGTTCGCATAGACATTTGCGATCTTTCCCGCGACTTTCGGAGCGATATCCGAAGTTTCATCCGCGATAAGGCTGCCCGATGCCTGAATGACAGACGGGACTGTTCGCATTTCGGACTTTCCGACGCTGACCTGAATCGGCTGCGCCGCGTTGTCGGCATTGGCGTTTCGCTCGCCTCGCGTTCGCTCGTTTGCCGAGCCTCTGCTGCACGAGCCGATCAACGATCCGGCAAGCAAAACCGCCGCGAGCAGAGCGACTTTCCAAACAAAGCTCATTTTAAACACACGTATCATAGGTTTACGGTATAAGCCTTTATTTTACCGCAGTTGCAACACGCTCCTAAATATACCTTTGTAAATTTTTGTCAACACAAAATCGCTCCCGCGTTTGCAGAATCGATCAAATCTATTTATAAATCAGTACATACGATTAATTTGTGAGAGGAATAATATGGAGGACATAACCGCCACCGAACTGAAAAAACGCCTTGATGCAGGCGAGGATATACAGCTGATCGATGTACGACAGCCGGACGAAAATGCGTTTGCACGCATACCGGGTGCAAAACTCATACCGCTGGGCGAAATATTGAACAGAATGAACGAGATCGACGAGAACCGCGAAACCGTCATTCACTGCAAGATGGGCGGCCGCAGTGCACGTGCGATCGACGCTCTGCAGAGATCAGGATTTAAGGGGAAACTAAAAAACCTTCGCGGCGGCATAACAGCGTGGTCTAACGAGGTCGACCCGAGCGTTCCCAAATATTGATCGTTGAACAGCGAATGTTCTTTTTTGACGTGAACAGATCGGTGTTTCGTTTCAAGTGGCGAAGTTCGAGAGTTTATCAGATTGGTTACGTTGGGATCTGAGTTCGAGGGCGGAATTTTCATCCCTGATCCGGTTCCGGGATCTGATCGCTCATTCTGACGATGTCCATCCCCGGAAAGACGTTTGTGCGACACGCTATCACTGCTTTTTCCTTTTCCCCATTTTTTAGCCAGACCTGGCAGTTCAGGCATTCGCCATTCCAGCAGAAATCGCCGTACGAGATCGCTTCGAGGTCGAGAAATTGCAGGCAGCGGAGTATCGAATTGTTTTCGGGAACGCTGCGCGTCTTGCCGAGTATCTCGATCTCGATCAGCCGGTCATAAGGTTCGAACATGTCAGGGTCGTGCATAGTTCAACGTTCAGAGTCAGAAGTTTTGAAATCCAAAGCGGAACAAAAACCCCGGACCGGGAACTCTAAACTCTGAACTCGAAAAAAACCTTCTACTTCGTTAGACTATATTACAGAAAGGAGAATATAAGAAGAATGTTTATCGAAATATACGGAAAGCCAGACTGCCCTTACTGCCGTCGGGCCCGCGAATATTATATCGAGAACGGAATTGAGTTCGTTGAGTACGATGCGCAGAACGACAAAGAAAGGCAAAAAAAGATGCTTGAGTTTTCGGACGGCGATACTACCGTTCCGTGCATCGTAGAGAATGGAGTGTATGTCGGCTCGGGTTGGGGAAACCCGCCGCGCGGCTGAACGATCACTGTTGATTGACCGGCAGTTTGCCGGTCTTTAAATTTCGGAATGCGAATTGCGGATTTGTCAGTTTAGATTATAATATCAGATTTGTTAGTGGATGTTTTATTTGGAATGAAGTGCGTTGCGATCATTGAAGATCTGCAATCTGCGATCGACATTCCGCAATCGTTATGATTGGTTCTCAGATAAACCAATACAAGATACAGGAAAAAATCGGCTCGGGCGGACAAGGAACTGTTTACAAGGCCCTTGATACCAAACTCAACCGAACGGTAGTAATAAAAGTTCTCCCTCCGGAACTCACTGCAAAAACCGCAAATTTCAAACGATTCGAACGCGAAGCCCAACTCTGTTCCCAACTCGACCACCCGAACATCTGCACCATTTACGATTTTCACGAAGCGAACGGTATTTATTACATCGCTATGCAATACGTGAAAGGCAAGAACGTGCGCCAGCTCGTCAGCGGCCGCCCGCTTGAGCTAAAGAGCGCTCTGTCGATCGCGATACAGGTGTGCGACGCGTTGGCGTTCGCTCATTCGCGAAACATTATCCACCGCGACATCAAAGCCGGAAACATAATGGTGACCGATGAAGGACAGGTCAAGATACTCGACTTTGGCCTCGCGAAGCTTCTCGAAGACGAACAGGCTGCGGCGACCGAGGGATTAGAAAAAACTGAGATAACGGAACTAGGTATTCCATACGGGACCGCAACGTACGCGGCCCCGGAACAAGCACGCGGGGAACGAGCCGACCATCGTTCGGATATTTTCTCGACCGGCGTGTTGTTGTATGAAATGCTGACCGGTATTTGGGCGTTTCAGGGAAAGACGGTGATCGACGTTCGTCATCAAGTGCTCTACGGTAAGCCTAAACCACTTGCGGAAATGCGAAAAGAAGCGGTTCCGGCGCAGCTTCAGGCAATAGTCGATCGGGCTCTTGCAAAAAATCCAAAGGACCGCTATCAAAAAATTTCAGTAATGCGGGACGATCTTCGCGCCGTTCTTCATCAGATCGCCGGCGCTCCGATAATGCCTACCGACACTTATGCTCCAAGTCACGCCGAAGGGAGCACGGTCAAACGCGCGTGGAACTGGATAAAGGGCAGGACGGGTTCCGAATCGTCGATAGGCCGTTCTCCGTCGGCGTCAAGCTCGCCGTCGTTCGCGCCGGAAATGACGCAGACATCCACCGGAGCCGAGAAAAAAAGCATTGCGATCCTCCCATTCAAAAATCTTGCCAACGACGCGGGCGCGAGCTTTTATGAATTTGCTCTTGCGGATGCAGTTATTACCGAGCTTGCCCAGATCAAGTCGCTTATCGTCAGACCGAGTTCGGTGATCGCAAAATATCAGGGAAGGGAAATAGACCCCCGCGAGGCTGGCCGCGAACTGCGCGTCAATGCCGTTTTGTCAGCGGGTTTTCTGAAGGCCGGCGAGAAGCTTCGCGTTACGGCGCAGCTCCTCGATGTCATCTCCGGCGAGATATTGTGGAGCGACCGGATCGATGCCGAGGGCGGCGATATTCTTACGCTGCAGGACAGCATAGCTCACAGGATCCTGGACGGGTTGCGGCTTGAGCTTTCCGCGCACGAACAGGAAAAGCTGGAACGCCGCGCGACCGACAACGCACAGGCCTGGGAAGAGTACCTGCGCGGCCGCGACAATTTCGGCAGGTTCATTTTCCGCACGCTGTCGGTTGATGACAGTAACGCCGCGATACAAAATTTTAAGAACGCTATTGAGCTCGATCCGCAGCTCGCGCTTGCTTACAGCGGACTTGGCGCCGTTTACGCAAACCGCGTTTTTAAAGGATTAGGTGAGGCCGAAGATTACACCTACGCCGAAGCCGCGTTTAGCAAAGCGTTCTTTTACGACCCGAACGTTGTCGAAGCCCGCGTACTGATGGTGATGATCTATATGGCGCGCGGCGAAAAGAAAAAAGCACGGTCGGAGATCGAGCTGCTGAGAAAACAGTTCCCGAACGACGCCGTCCTGTATTTCGCTAAAGGCGTAATGCACCGGTTGGACGGCGAGTACGAGGAATCGCTCAGGGCGTTTGAAAAATTGATGCGGCTGGATCCTGCCGCGCGAGCCGTTGCGGCATACAACCGTGCGCGCATTTTTATTTATAAGCAGGAATACGAAAAGGCCCTCGAAGAACTCGACAAGGGCGTAAAAGCCGAGCCTAATCACCCGATGCTGAAGATCTTTCGCTCTGCTGTTTATTATTATCAGGGCAAGGTGCAGGAGGCGATCGATCTCATTTCAAAGGTTCTCGAAGAAAATCCCGAAATGGACGGCATCAAACCGCTTTATGCCGAATTTCTTGCGGGGGCGGGACGTGGTGACGATGCCCGCGCCCAGTTGACCGAGGACGCTCTGAATATTTCGCGGGCAGACCACGACATGGCGTACTGGGTCGGCAGTACATACGCTCTGCTGGGTGAAACGGACGCCGCGTTCAAATGGCTGAATCGAGCAGTCAAGCTCGGAAACCAGAACAAGCCGCACTTCTTGCGTGACAGAAATCTTGATTCGCTGCGTGACGATCCGCGTTTTGC
>DATJGV010000027.1:0-4228 GCA_035494575.1 Pyrinomonadaceae bacterium
GTTTGCGGTCGGTATCTATCTTCCTATATCGACGTCGGCGCCGATCTTTGTCGGCGGCATTGTCCGCTATCTGGTTGATATATTCCTGAAGCGGAAATTTGCCGGTAAAAATCTGACCGAAGAACAACTCATCGCCGAAACGGACAAATCGAATGGCGTTTTGCTTGCGTCGGGTTACATCGCGGGCGGCGCGATCGCGGGTATCCTGATCGCGATCTTTGCCGTCGTACCGGCGTTGAAACACCTGCAGGACCAGTTCGCGGGTTATGCCGAGGGCAATCCGCTCTTTACTTCGGATCTGCTTGGGTTGATCCCGTTCGCGGTGCTGGCCGTAGTTTTATATATGGTCGGCCGCGAAATGTGGCTGTCCGGCCGACGGAACCTGACCGGCGAATAAGCTCACGCGAATGTGCGGTACCGTTTACGTTCCCGGCGGCTTTGCGCGAAATAATTTCGACCAAAGCCGCCAGGGTTCGAAAAGAATCAAAGGACGGCACGCCAGATAGATCAGTCGTTAAAAATTTTGTTTTACCCGACCCGTCGATCTACGCTATAATGCCTATGGCGTGTCTTTATTGCTTCCTTGCACGCCGTTCCAGATAAGACCTTCAACACATTTTTCGGGGTTATAGTTTCAATGCAGCAAAATGTTTTCCGGCCGAAGTATCTGCTCGCTTTTGCAATTTGCGCGACATCGGTTGTATTTGGATGTTCCGCCGAGGCTTCAAACCAGGCTGAAGCAGCAAACGGCATAAAGGCCGCAAATGCTGTAAACACTGCTGTTGCTCCAAAAAACAATTCGATAGACATTCAGCCTAATTCCCCTGCCGACACCGTGCGAGCGTTTTACCAGGACCTGCGAGAAAAGAAATTTCGTGAGGCGATATACCTGACGAATCTTCGTCCCGCCGTCGAAGGGTTGACGGACGCGGAACTAAAGGATTTCCAGATCGATCTCGAAGCTCTTGCCGGACAAGTCCCGCAGCAGATCGAGATAAACGGCGAGATCATCAGCGGAAACGACGCAACAGTTACGGCCAAGCTGCCCGGCGAAGACCAGGATAAGCTCGAACTGCAGCAGATAAAGCTACGAAAAGAGGGCGATGTTTGGATCATCGTGTCCGTTGATCCCGAAACCGAGGCAGCCGTCAAAAAAGAAGGTAAAAATTATTTCTACAAACTGCGGATAGACACGCACCACGACGAGGCACGGCAGATGCTGGACCGCATCTCAAAGGCCGAGCTGGCTTATTCACTTCAGAATGGCGGCCAGTATGCCGATATTTCCGCGCTGGTCGAAGCCGGATTGCTGCCGCCCGACGCGAAAACGAGCGACACGACCGGATATAACTATGTAATAAACGTCCTGGATGACAAAAAAAGCTGGTCGGCATCCGCCGTTCCGGCAGTTTATGGCAAGACGGGAAATCTCTCATTTGCTGTCGACCTTGACGACAAAAAACGGCCGCATCTGACAAGCAAGGACAACGGCGGACAGCCTCTTAAGTAGAAAATGGAGACGCCGCCCTTTTGGATGTTTTAAATAATAGGTCTTTGCTATCGCAGTTGCGTTGATCCTTTCCCAGGCAAGGCAAACTATGATACGCGACATTATTTCAAGATTTGCCCGAACCGTAACAGAACGCAGGGCATCACCAAGAAAAAAATTTCAATTGCCGATAAAGATCTGGTTCGATCCCGACCCTAGCATTCACAGGTCTGCGGCGGGCGACGGCGAGCTTAATATAACCGGCGTAACGGCGGATATAAGCGCGACGGGCATCGGAATTCTCGTGCCGTCGATACGCATCAAGGAAAATTATCTCGTGGCTGAGGACCGCATTTTGAACGCCGAGATCAACCTGCGCGGGCGAAAGGTGCGAATGCGCGTGATCGGGCGTCGTTACGAGCGTGTCGGCATACATGCTTCTACCGAGCAATACCTGGTCGGAGCGGAGATCGTCGAGATGTCCGACGACGACCGACGAACTTACGAATATTTCTTAAAAAACGGCCATAAGCTCAAAGCGATGGTCGAACCTAGCCTGGAAATGGGATTGGAATAAAACCGCAGTTTCGCGAAATAAAGAAGTGACGGCGTGGATCGAAAGTCCACGCTTTTTGTTTTGTGCGGCAGTTTGTGCGTTAATTTTAATATGAGCGAAAAAGCTGGGATAGGGATTATCGGGACCGGTTTTGCGCGAAAGGTGCAAATACCGGCTTTTAAAGCATGCGAGGGTGCCGAGATCGTGTCAGTCGCGAGCGGCAGCATCGAAAACGCCGAGGCGACGGCAAAGGAATTCGGCGTCGGGCATTTTACGGCTGACTGGCGCGAGACGGCTTCGCACGACAGCGTCGATATGGTCGTCATAACGACGCCCCCGAACCTTCATCGCGAGATGACGCTGTTCGCGATCGACCGCGGTAAGCACATTCTGTGCGAAAAACCGATGGCGATGAACGTCGCCGAGGCGCAGGAAATGACCGACGCTGCAAATGGCAAGCCGCTGCTGGCATTGATCGATCACGAGCTGCGCTTTCAGCCGGGCAGGCAAAAGGCCTACGCGATGCTCCGCGACGGCGAGATCGGTAAGGTGCGTCACGCTAAATACATATTCCAGGCCCCGCATCGCGGCAATCCGGACATTCCGTGGAACTGGTGGTCGGATATAAAACAAGGCGGCGGCGCGTTAGGAGCGGTCGGCTCGCACATAATCGATTCGTTCAACTGGTTTTTGGGCACCGAGATATCGAGCGTTTTTTGCCAGCTGCAGTCACAGGTGAAAGAGCGGCGCGACAAAAACGGCGAATTGCGGCCGGTGACCACAGATGACGAATCGAACATGCTGCTGAGGTTTGCGGACGGCGAATTGACGCGGGACGCGACGGGGCTTGTTTCCGTTTCGATGACGGAAGGGCCGAAATACACGAACCGTATAGAGTTTTACGGCAGCGGCGGCGCTCTTCGCATAGAACATCGCGGCGATGTTTATATCGCGAAAACAGGTGACGATGATTGGACTGAAGTCGAAGTCGGCTTTGCAAAGCCCGTTGAAGGTGTTCCTGACACCGGATTTTCGCGCGGGTTCATGGATTTTGCGCCGAAGATAGTCGAGGCGATACGCGACGGAAAAACCGAAATCGAATGGGCAGCAACTTTTGAGGACGGATTGAAAGTACAACGGGTTTTGGACGCGGCGCACGAATCAAACGTGGCCGGGGCACGGACATTTTTGTCCGGAGCGCGGACGCTCTTGTCCGCGTGAGTCCGAAGGACGAAGAAAAACGCGGGCGGAGACTCGATCGACCTGGACAGTTTCGGCGGAGGAAACGCCGATGCGGACAAGAGTCCACGCCCCGCATTACTTCATATATTTATCCAAAAAATCGGCGACGAGCGGGTAAAGCTCCAGCCGGTTTTTTAGTTTCGCGACGCCGTGGCCTTCGTCATCGTAGAGCTTGTATTCGACGACGGCCCCGCGTTTGCGCAAAGCTCCGACCATCTGTTCGGCTTCGGTGTAGGGAACGCGTGGGTCGTTCTTGCCCGCAATGACAAACAACGGGGTCTTGATGCGGTCAACTTTTGCAATAGGTGAAATGGAACGCAGAAAATCGATGTCCTTGTCCAACATTCCGTACTCGACCTCGCGCTGGCGGCGGCGATAGCCGGACGTATTTTTCAAAAAGCTTTCCCAATTCGCGATCCCGACCGTATCTACAGCCGCCGCCCACAGATCCGGGTAAAGCGTGATCGCCGCGAGCGTCATATATCCGCCGTAGCTGCCGCCCATAACGGCGATGCGTTTAGGATCGGCGCCGCCTTGGGTTTTGAGCCATTCGACGGCATAAGCAAGGTCTTTAACCGAATTTTCGCGGTTCTTTACATCGTCCAGATGCGTATAGGTTTTACCGTAGCCGGTCGAGCCGCGAACGTTTGTCGCGAGTATTGAGTAGCCGCGAGAGAGATAATATTGATAAAGCGCGTTGAAGCCAGGACGTTCTTGACCCTCGGGACCGCCATGAACGGAAACTATAACCCGAAGACTCGGCTTGGGGGCAAAGACCGAAACGTCCTCCATTCTCCATTCTTTATTCGTCTGTTTAGCTTTGGCATTTTTACCTCTTGGTTTATCGGAATCCAAGGCTAAACGGGTCGGCATCTGTCGACTTGGTTCATAATACCAAGCCGGAACCTCTCGCCCATCGAATGTTTTAAATTTAATAAGCT
>DATJGV010000028.1:0-4724 GCA_035494575.1 Pyrinomonadaceae bacterium
GAGCCGCCGTGCAATATTCTTAAGATTGTCGGCAACCGGAGCATCTATATCGACCGCACCGCGCGATGACGGGCCAACGACGATCTTGTCCATATAGATGTCGGGAGCGTTCAGCAGACCGCCGCGTTCTGCCGCCGCAAGAACGGCGATCGCATTGTTTGCTCCAAGCGCACACAAGTTGGTCCCTTCGAGCGGATCGACCGCAATATCTACTTCCGGGAAGCCTTGACGTGCCTCGTCCGAATAAGCGCCGCCTCCGACCTCTTCTCCGATATACAGCATCGGAGCTTCGTCGCGTTCACCTTCGCCGATAACGATGCGGCCGTTCATCGGGACGGTGTCCATCACTTCACGCATCGCCTCGACCGCGACGTGGTCCGAATGCTTACGGTCGCCCTGACCCATGGTTTTTGCCGATTCAATGGCCGCAGCCTCAGTTACACGCAGAAAATCGAGTGCCAACTCGCGTTCTGCCTTGATAGTTTTCATTTATTCTTCCTCAAAGATACGATCCAATCGTTCAGCGGCGAGCTAGGGTCCGCCAAATACTCCGACAGCCAAGCGTTAATCGCACCACGGATCAACGCAATGAATTTAATCCACAAATTTCCTATTAACGCGATAACTTCCGCTTATGACGAAATTCTACCACTTGTCTAACCTCATTTGACAAGTTATGCTTGGGGTATTACGTTTTTAATTTGATTTTTTGTACGTTTCCGAGGAGATTGCCCTAAATTAAATGACCTACATTGTCACCGAGCCGTGTATCGAATGCAAATACACCGACTGCGCGGCTGTCTGCCCAGTTGAAGCTTTTCACGAATTGCCTGACCGCCTGCTTATTAACCCCGACACTTGTATCGATTGCGACGCGTGTCTGCCGGAATGCCCGGTCGAGGCCATATTTTCGGATATGTCATTTCCCGAAGAATATGCTGACTGGATCGAGAAAAATAAGGACGCCGAAAATTATCCGATCATAAGCACAAAAGTCCCCGCTCTGTTCGGTCCCGGCTGTAAAGGCCAGCCCGAATAGAAAGACGACATCCAATTGCTCAATTTTGGCGGCCGATCGAGGCCGCCTTTTTTTATCGAATCCAACGCCTTCGGATAGAAACCCTGATCAATAGGTCGCGTTAGCGTTTCAACTCGGCCTCAGCCGCGATATACCCGAAGCTAGCCCATTGGTCTCCGGCGACAATTTGGCGGAAAATTTTCATCGTTTCTTCGCGGCGCCCGTTGTATAGGTACCAGTTCCCGAGGCCGTAGCCGATCGTCGCGTTCGAAGCGGCTTCCTTCAACAGATCCTCGGGTTTCATTTTTCCCTGATAAAGCCTTATCAGCTTGTAGTAATCGGCATTTTCTATTAAATCGAGGTTGTCGGGAATTTTGCCGATGAATTGCGCCGCTTCCTTCGGTTTTCCAAGGCGCATCGCGCTCATAAAAACCCAATTGGCCGCAGCCACCTGCATATCTGCGTTTTTCGCGATATTGAACGCCTGCATGAAAGCAGCGTAAGCCGGATCAAACTCACCTTTGAGATAATGCGCAAGGCCAAGGTGATAATAAATGTTGGTTTGCAGTGTACTCGTCGGAACATTTCGCTCGTTTGGCAGCCCGTCCGGCTCGACCTGGTCCGGTTTGCTTTTTACAAGGCTAGCGGCGCGATCAAGGTCCCTGATAGCCTCGTCAAAACAGCGGATAGTGATGTAGCGGTGTCCGCGATGACGAAAAAACCTCGCGTCGGTCGGATAACGTGAGAGCCCCTCGGAAAATATGCGGATCGCGTCCTTGTAATTGCCGAGATACGCCGTGCGGCGGCCAAGCCATATCGTCGAGTCGGCGTTGCCGCCCTGTTTTGTAAACTGGTCGAACGCCTCAGCTAGTTTTACATCGTACGCCTTCCTTGTTTCGGGCGAGAGCGTCGGTTTGACCTCTTTTGCCAACTGCCGGCAGGTCTGAGGAAAAACCGAGAATGCGAAAAGGAACATAAAAATAAGAACCATGGAAAATTTTTTCATTGCCCAGGATTTTAACAAACAATATTCGCAAATGCGTTGACGAGAACGCCCGAAAACCTACTTACTCAAATTGTTTCTTTGCAGCTTTGCGACTTTGCGGCAAAGTTATTTCCAGCTAAGCCGCCAAGAACGCAAAGGGAAACACGGGATATCATCACTAAAGATAACGTTTTTACTCTTTACGCCGTGTGCTAAATTAGAATTATGCTCAACTCAATAACGTATTCGCTTCCTGAGGATCTGCGATCTGCGGTTCGCGCATCGCTTGAAAATTGGCAAAAGGAAAATATGATCTCGCGTATCTGGTCAAAAGACGCATCGGTCTGGACCGGCGAGGACGAATCAAAATGGCTTGGCTGGCTCGACATTGCAGATGAAGAATTGCCTAACATTCCTGCGTTCAACGATTTTCATGAAGACATAAGGAGCGCCGGTTTTACGAATGTATTGCTCATGGGCATGGGCGGCTCGTCGCTTTGCCCCGAAGTTCTGGGAATGACCTTCGGAGCAGCAAATTTTCACATCCTCGATTCCACAGTTCCCGCGCGGATCAAGGCGATCGAAGATCAAATCGATATCGTGAATACCCTTTTTATCGTTGCCAGCAAGAGCGGCTCGACGCTTGAGCCGAATTGTTTCAAGCAATACTTTTTCGAAAAGGTTTCGCAGCTAAAGGGCCGTGAAAATGCCGGAAAGCAGTTTGTCGCGATCACGGATCCAGGCTCGAAAATGCAAAAAGTTGCCGAGGCCGAGGGTTTTCGCCGAATTTTCTTCGGAAAGCCGGAGATCGGCGGGCGCTTTTCGGCGTTGTCCGCCTTTGGGTTGGCCGCAGCGGCGTCAATGAGCATCGATGTGGAAAGATTATTGACCGTAGCAAATGAGATGGTTGCGGCATGCAGGACAGGCCATCCGGGCGAAAATCCGGGAGCGATGCTTGGGTCGGTTTTGGGTGTTGCTCAACGCTCCGGGCGGGATAAGTTGACGATCTTTACCTCGCCGGAAATTCACGATCTCGGTGCGTGGCTCGAACAGCTGATCGCCGAATCGACCGGCAAAAACGGTATCGCTATCATACCCGTTGACCGCGAGCCAATGCAGCCCGCCGCCGAATACAGCAACGACCGCGTTTTCGTATATTTGACCGTCAAAAACGGCACAAGCGGCGATGAAGTCTATTACAATCTTGAAGAGATCGAGCGTCGCGGCCATCCCCTTGTCAGAATCGAGCTGGAAAGCATTTACCACATCTCGCAGGAATTTTTCCGATGGGAATTTGCTACCGCTGTTGCCGGTTCGATCATGGAGATCAACCCATTCAACCAGCCGGATGTCGAATCCGCAAAGATCGAGGCTCGAAAGCTGACCGATGAATACGAGCAAAAAGGCAGCCTTCCGCCGGAAACCCCGTTTTTCGAAGGCGAAGGATTTAAGCTGTTTACGAGCGAAAAATATGCAGAAGAACTAAACGCAGATGCTGGTGAGAAAAATGCGAAGGATTTGCTCAACGCACACCTTCGACAGATAAAACCGCATGATTATTTTGCATTGCTCGCTTATATCGAAATGAGCGAAGCGAATGAAAAACTTCTTCAGCAAATTCGTGAAAAGGTTTTGAAGCGTACAGGCGTTGCAACATGCCTCGGTTTCGGCCCGCGCTTTTTGCATTCAACCGGACAAGCGTACAAAGGTGGACCGAACAGCGGCGTGTTTTTACAGATAACGTCGGACGACGCGTTCGACCTGCCCGTGCCGGAACAGCAATACACTTTCGGAGTTGTGAAATCGGCACAGGCGCGCGGCGATTTTCAAGTGCTGCTTGATCGCAATCGGCGAGCGTTACGCATGCACATTGGCAGCGATGTTGTCGGCCGCTTGGAGAAATTGTTGGTCGCGATATCTTGAGAGATCTGGGAAAGATCTGCCAGCTAATTATTTAATTAATAATTACAAAATTGTTTAATTGAACTGCAGGAGATGTGCTACTCGTAGCTTAACGCCTCCACCGGGTCCAGTCGCGCCGCTCTTAATCCAGGGTACAATGCACCTATCACGCCGCTTATTAATCCGACTATCAGAATGGTTGTAACGACGGACGGCTCTATCTGAACCGTCAGCGTCGTCCACGCAGCAAGAGCGTACTTGAGAATCACTGTGGCGACAACGCCGAACACGATTCCGCCAAAGCTTATAAGCAACGCCTCCTGAACGATCACCCACGCAACACTGGCGTTCGACATGCCCAATGATTTCAGCACACCGATCTGCCTCGTGCGTTCGGTAACCGTCGTGTACATCGTCAGCAAAATTATCAATGCGCTGACAACACCCGCAACGCCGATCACGACGTTCAGGAAAACGTTAAGAGCGGGAATGCCCTGCATGTAAAGCTCTTCGAGGTCTTTTGTCAGTATGATCTGATTTTCGGGAAAAGCGTCGTGAAGGCGCTCGGCGACCGTTTCGGGCGTTTGGCCATTTTTGATCTTGACGAGTATCGCGGTCGCTTTTCCTTCGCCGCCAAGCTGCGACTGCATCGTCTCGAGAGGAATCTTTATTCGCGCACCTGCTGCCGGTTCGTAGATGCCGACAAGTTTGAAATTTCTCTCGTAAAGCGGCATATCGTCACCGATCTTAAGCTTCTTCTCTTTCGCCCAGGCAGCGTCGCAAATGACCTCGTCTCCATTCGGCGAAAGACCTCGGCCC
>DATJGV010000029.1:0-4417 GCA_035494575.1 Pyrinomonadaceae bacterium
GCCCTGGCCTTTATTAATTTTGTCGAGCGTCGTTTGCAGACGTGTCATCGTCGATTTCGTTTCCGCGACCGTTGCATCGAGATTTCTGTATAAGCTTTCGTCGTTGATCACACGACCCAAGGTTCCTTCGCCGCTGTTCGCTTTGTTCAGAATTTCGTTTGCCGGGACCGCGAGTTTGTTGATCTGCTGCAGCAGCTCGTTTCCGGTAGCGGTCAGCTGGTTTATTGAAAGCGCGGCGCTTGATGACAGAACCTGATTTGGCTGAACAGGTGTACCTTTCGGTGTGCCGGGCGTGATGTTGATCATCTTGTCGTTGCCCAGCATTGAGGTCGCAACAAGCTGTGCGGTCGAATCGCTGCGAATAAGATCGGTTATAGGCCTGTCGTCGAGTGTCTGATTTACCGCCATCGTAGCTTCGATCCGCTCAGCTTCGCCCGTGTCCGTCGGCAGGAACTTTACTTCTTCGACCTTTCCTATCGTTACGCCGGCAAGTTGGACCTCGGCGTTCGGATGGAGTCCGTCAGCGCTGACAAACCGCGCCCGCAGGTGGAACTGTTTTTTGAACGGGTTGAAATCACCGCTGGAATTCAGTATCAAAAAACCAAGGATCAGCAGGGCGACCAGCACAAAGATCCCGACCCTGAGTTGGCTTATCGAAAGATTTTTCTGGCTTCTCGGCATATTCTGGCTCTATTTTCCGCGAATAAATCTATGAATATACGGATCGTTCGATTTGCGAAGCTGCTCGTCCTTGCCGCTAAATATCAGCTTGCCTCGACGCAGCATTATCACTTCGGTATTTATCAGGCACAACCGCTCGCCTTCCTGCTCGAATAAAACGTGGCCGCTTTCATCCACAATAGCATATTCGGACGACAGATAATCGAGATTGTTCATCTCGTGCGTCACGAAAATGGACGAAACATCTTCGAGATCGCGCAGCTTTATCGCAAGCTCGCAGATAGTGCGCGCCGTGGGCGGATCAAGGCCCGCAGTCGGTTCATCGAACAGTACAATGCTTGGATTGCCGACAAGGGCACGCGCGATGCCCACTCTTCGACGCATGCCGCCGGAAAGTTCAATCGGCATTTTGTCAATTGCGTCCTCGAGATCGACAAACCGCAGCATCCGCGTCACTTCCTGTTCGACTTCTTCCTCGTCAACGCGCTCCTCGTGCAGCCGATATGCGACGTTTTCGTAAACCGAAAGGGAATCGAACAACGCTCCTTCCTGAAAGACCATTCCGATCTTTTTCCGAACGGCCATCATTTCCACTTCCGTGTATTCCGTGATGTCCTCGCCGTCGATAAATATCTGCCCGGAATCCGGTTTAAGCAGTCCGAGGATGAGGTTAATTATCGTCGATTTGCCGCTTCCTGAACCACCCAAAACTATCTTGGCAACGCCGCGTCGAACCGTAAAACTAACTCCGTCGAGGACCACCAGGTCGTCAAAGGCGAGATGAACATCTCGAAATTCAATGGCCGGTACGATCCTTTGACGGTCGTCGGTAGACGCCAGTATCAGGCCTCCCTCCGCGCCGTTTGCCAATTCGGGACTGTCGGTGATGTCCAAACTCATTCACTTAAAACAGCGTTGTATCAAAGATCGTCTGCAAGATCTTTGATAGGAAAAAATCGGCGATGATCACATTGATCGACGCCTGAACGACGGCAGAGGTCGTCGAACGTCCGACGCCGACCGTGCCGCCCGATGTATTCAAACCCTTGTAACAAGCCACCGTCCCGATTATCAACCCGAAAACTATCGGCTTGATGATACCGCCGACGACGTCATCAATATCCACACCTGCTCGAACCGACGACATGTAAGTACTCGCGGGCAGGGCATACAGCTGATTTGCGACTATCCCGCCGCCCAAAAGCCCAAAAATATCTGCCGCCATGGTAAGCAGCGGCAGTGCTATTATCAGCGCTGCTATCCGCGGCGTGACAAGCTTTTTTATCGGCGAAGTACCCAACGCCCGCATTGCGTCGATCTGCTGCGAGACCACCATCGAACCAAGCTCCGCCGATATTGCGGACCCGACGCGTCCGGCGACCATCAGGGCGCACAAGACCGGCCCGAGCTCCCGGATCAGCGTTGTAGCAACGCCCTGTCCGGCCTGGCTCTGCGCACCGTAATACTCCAATGTCGGATAGGCTTGCAATATCAACACGCCGCCGGTAAAAAAACCCGTAAGTACAATGATAGCGAGCGAACCAACGCCGATCTGGTCCATCTGCAGGACAAGCTCGGAGAAATAGCGCGGACGCGAACCCAGGCCCTTTATCGCGCGCCCGAGCAACGCACTTATTTCCTGCAATTCAAAAAGAAATTTTTTGAAAGGATTCATGCAACCGAAAGGGGATCAGCCGTTCGCAAAGTATTATCTCGTAAAGGTTACAACGAACCGTCGAAAACGCCAAACACAAAAAATGGCCGATCTGAATAGCAGACCGGCCGAAAATCCAATTAGGAATAATTGCAGGTAGAGAAACCTATGGCTTCAGCGGCTTATTCTGCTGCCGCTGCATGCGACGCATCTGGCGGATATTTGGAAGGTCACCGCCCTCGGCTTGCCGGGCGCGACGCATCTCGGCGAATTTGTGTCTCAGGTCACGAAATTTAACAAGCTGCTCTGGTGTCAGAACTTTTCGCACCGCAAATTCGCTCATGAATCGGAGGCGAACGACTTCGGCCTGAGCCTGACGATATTCTTCAAGCCTGGCCTGAACGTCTGCTTCGTTCGGTGTGTCGGCATAGATCGCCATATCGAGATTTTTGTTGGCCTCGCGAAGCTTCCTGGTGGCCTCTTCCATCAGCGGCTTTCGCTCAATGTTTATACCCTTGATCTGTGCGATCTGATCGGGCGTAAGACCGAGTTCACGGAACAAATTTGGCCGCTCTTCCTGTTGCTTTGCCTGATCGGCAGAGGGTTTTGCAGCAGCATTCGCGACGTTGTTCTGCGCAAATAGCGAGGACGCCGAAAACAGCACGATCGCGGTCAAACAACCGAGGAGAGTCTTGTAAGCTAACATTTTATTTATCATTCCTGACGTCTACGTCCGCCAGCAGGTCCGCCAGCCGGAGCGAATCGTCTTCCGTTTCTTCAAAATTGTTCAGCGTCGGTAAATGACCCGAATTCGCCAATTTCGGCTGCCGTTGTTGCGGCGTCGGCGTAGCTCTTGCGACAAGGCTGTTGTTTATGCGAGGCTTACGCGTTCGGGCAACAACCGGTACAGGCGCGAACTGGCGCCTTACAATTGCCGATTCCTTCTTTTCGGGGGCCGTCGGCTCCGGTCTGGATTCAACCGCCGAAGGTGCATTTTCCTGAGCGACGTCAGTTTTCTTTTCAGTAACTGCTACAGGCGCGACAGCAGCAACATTTACATTCGAATCTGCCGGCTTTAGAAAATAGAATCCAAGTCCCGCAACGATCGCCAATACGGCAAATGCAGCTGCTCCGGAAAGAACGCGAATATTCGCAAATATCGCTTCGAACCAGCCAACACCTGCAACAGCCGCCTTATCGCGAGGTACGTCAAAATGCGGCACCACAAGCGAATCGAACGCGTCGCGTTTCCATTCGAAAACCGAAAGCCGAGCGTCGGAGACGGCTGCAAATTCCTCGGCGCACGCCGCGCACTCAACTAAGTGCCGTTCGAATGCCGGAACCTCGACCGGATCCATTTCGGCGTAAATATAGGCGACTATATTTTCCGGTATGCATGATCTGTGATCGTTCATGGTCATCGTCACCCCTATGACACCTCAAGCGGAACACGTTCTAGCTTCATCTTTAACTGCTTCAGCGCCGTATAAAGACGGCTTTTGACCGTGCTGAGCGGAAGATCCAGCGTTTCCGATATCTCCTGAAATGTCATTTCCTCAAATTCCTTCATAACCACGACCTCTCTTAACTCAACGGGGAGAGAAGTCACTGCCTGTCTGACGAGTTTTTGCCGCTCGGTCTGCTCGGTGATGCGCGCCGGAGACTTGCCCGGCGCTGCTACAAATCTTTTGTCGGGTGTTTCGCTCTCGTCATCAATAAATTCCTCTGATCGCGCCTTTGCACGCCGTTTTATCGTCAAACATTGGTTTACGGCAATTCGGTGCAGCCAGGACGAAAGCTTTGCGTCGCCGCGAAACCCCGAAAGGCTTCTGTACGCCGCAATAAATGTCTCTTGCGCGGCGTCTTTTGCGTCGTCCTCGCGTCCGAGCATGCCAAAACAGAGAGCGAAGATCTTTCGCTCCCACCGCCCGACAATTTCGCCGAACGCATCAGAATCCCCAGAAACTGCAAGTTCGACAAGCTCAGCATCCGTCAAGTTAGTCAACATCAACTCGTGTTATGAACAATCTCGCACGAGAATCATAAACCAATCAAATCAAACGGCGAAGCGTTCTCGCGTCC
>DATJGV010000030.1:0-16162 GCA_035494575.1 Pyrinomonadaceae bacterium
AAGCTTGATTTTTCCCTCTTTGTCGAGCAGCGCGGCGGAAAGAGCGGTAAAAGATTTGGTTGACGACGCGATATAGAAAAGAGTATCGACATCCGCCTTAGTGCCGGCTTCCTTATCGGCCATCCCGTACGCCCGAACAAATATCGGACGATCGTCCTTGATCACGACGATGGCAAGACCCGGGATGTCGGGCAGTCTCTCCATCGTGGTTCGGATGTATCCTTCGTATGCCGCAACGAAGTCTTTCTCCGCAGCCGCTGCATTCGACTGGGCAATGATGTTGGCTGTAGATAAAATCAGTGCAACAAGCGAAAGAACGATCACTTTATTCATGGCTGTTCCTCGGTGAATATGATTATCGGTGCAAACTCAAAGAGTTCGCACTTTATCATGCGGTTTTTATTTTTGTCCAGAAATATAAACGAAAGGTGTTGAGAAAAGTTCGGGCTAGTTCCAGGCGACCTGACTTCGTAACCGCAAAATCGATCTTTCCTTGCCGAGCGTTTCAAACACCGCAAGCATGGACGGGCCGACGGCGACGCCGGTGAGCAGGGTTCTCGCGCCGTTCATTATGGTACCTAGTTTTGTGGCTTTTTCTTCGGCGAAGGCTTTTACGACCTCCTCGACGGTCGCTTCGGAAAAGTCTCCCAGCGATTCGAACCTGTCTGCCAATTCCGGGAGCCAGGTTTTGAGATCGGGAAATTTCTTTAGATTTTTCTCAACTGCTGCCGGGTCGAAATCGTAATCTTCGCTAAAATACGCGCGGCCCTGTTTTGAAAAATCTTTGAGTGTAAAAAAACGGTGCCGGATAAGCTCGATCGTTTTTTCGTACCACTCGCGATCCTCATCTTCATACTCTTCACGCCAGAGCTTGGCTGATTTGAGCTCCGACTTTACGAGCGGCAACAACTCGTCGAGCGGCATTGTCCGGATATATTCGGCGTTCATCCAAATGGCCTTGTCGTCGGTCCAATGCTTCGGGTCGTTTTCGTGAAAGTTGAAAACGGCGTTCGAGCGGTGAATGCCTTCGAGCGAGAATTTTTCCGTCAGCTCATCAAGCGAATAAATTTCTTTTTCTTCGCCGGCCGACCAGCCGAGCAGCGCGAGAAAATTGCGAAACGCGGCGGCGATAAATCCGGCATCTCGGTACGTTGTCATCGAAACTATCTCGCCGTGTTTGCGTTTCGAAAGTTTGCCTTTGTTCGGCGCCAGGATCAGCGGCAGATGTGCGAACGTCGGCGGCGCAACATCGAGTGCCTCGTAAATCAGGATCTGTTTGTGCGTGTTGGTCAGGTGGTCCTGTCCGCGAATGACGTGTGTAATGCCCATTTCGATGTCGTCGCAGACGACCGCTAGGTTATAGAGCGGATGCCCGTCGGAACGCAGCAAAACCAGATCTTCCGTATCGGCATATTCGCGCTCCTGCAAACCATATACCGCATCCTCAAACGACGTTTTGCCTGTTTCCGCAACTTTCAGGCGAATCGCAAATGGCTCACCAGCTTCGGCCCGTCTATCACTTTCCTCGTTTGAAAGATCGCGATACGGGTTATCGCGCATGTTCTTTTCCGCTTGTCGAGCTCGTTCCACGATCGCCTCTTTGACGGTCTTGTCAGAAACTGCTTCCTTAGGCGTAAAATCGCGATACGCTTTCCCTTCGGCCAGCAATCGACGAGCGGTTTCGCGGTGCTTTTCGGCGTTGTCCGACTGAAAAACGATCTCTTCGTCGTGATCGAGTTCGAGCCAGGCAAGGCCTTCGAGAATGGAGCGCGTTGATTCTTCAGTCGAGCGAGCAAGGTCGGTGTCCTCAATACGAAGCAGGAACTTTCCGCCGACGTGGCGTGCATAAAGATAATTAAAGAGCGCGGTTCGAGCAGAACCGATATGAAGATAGCCTGTCGGGCTTGGAGCGAAGCGAACACGTACAGTCATAAGCGAACAGTTTAGCCTAAACGGCTTTGCCAGCACCAACTGGGCGCCGGCGTGGTGGCTGAAGTTTAGCTGTCGACGTGGTGGTATTATGGCAAGGGGATGGCGAACCATTCATAGTGGAACATCTGGAAACGCTTGACTGTCAGTTTACAAATGTTCCACTTTCCACGGATTGGAACACACGTAACCAGCATCTCGGTTCTTCCTGATTCTATGGTCTATATATGTATATATCTATATATCTATATCTCTATGAATATGAATATAAATATATTAGTGGTAATGGCTTAGTTAAAGTAACCAAGTCATTTCATCTTTCACTGAAGCTAAAGTCATTCATCTTATTTAACGTAAATTCAAGTGTTGTATATCGATGACTGGAAACCGGAAACATTGGGAAGAACCTCAAACAGAAAGTTCAACCTGTTCCGGAAGGTGGAAAGTGGAACATTTGGAAGGGGGGCAACATGACGTTTCCGCATGTTCCAAAAGATAGCCGTTCAAGGTTGATATATCTGAATAAGGTTTCCGAATGTATCGTCGAATATCGCCTGTGTTCCCCAGTCGGTTTTTGTTGGTTCCTGCGTAAATTTAACGCCTTTCGCGTTTAGCTTCTCAAATTCGGCCTGAACATCGTCAACGCCGAAAACGATCACGGGGATTCCAGCATCGTAAACGCTTTTGAAATACGATTTCGTATCGAAATTATCGTTCGGCTCAAGCAGCAGAGCTGTGCCGTCCGGATCTTCGGGCGAGACGACTATCGCAAGCTTCATATCGGGCATGTACATCTTTTCAATAAAGCCAAGCTTTTCCGTATAAAATTCGAAGGCCTCGATCGGGTCGTCCACGGTGACGCTTGTCAGTGCAATTTTCATGGCGTGATCTACCTCAAAAGACAAGAAAAGCCATCGAAGCCAAAGCCTGATAGCCAATCCAAAATCCTCAATCGCAAATCCAAAATCGAAGGTGGCGGAGACGACAGGATTCGAACCTGTGGTACCCTTTTGAGGTACAACGGTTTAGCAAACCGCCGCTTTCAGCCGCTCAGCCACGTCTCCGCGTGTTCTAGCTGAAAAGCAAGTTTTAATTCTAGCTTACAGGTCGGAGTTGTCAAGCCGAACCTCAATTATCCGTTAACCTCGCGAAAGTCCACGACCAAAGCTCCAGAATCGCTGAAAATCGACCGCGTCCGGCAACCAAAAGGCGTAGCGGGCATCTTATAGACAAAGGGCTTGGTGTATCTTTGTTGCTTGACACATTTGATTTTTACGAACAAAATACCAAAGTTACTCGAAAAAGCATTTTTTTCGACACAACAAGAGGTTACGATAGGCTCTTCGGCAAATAAGATAGTATCGATCACTATTTGCTAAAGCGCGGTCAACAAATGATTTCGGACAACAGAACAGGCATTTTTCAAAAGCCGTTAATGGCTTTGCTGCTGATTTTTTCGGCGGCGTTTGTTGTTGCGCCGGCGGCGCATGCACGAATTATTGTCGAAAAGCGCGGCGACCTCGGGATAATCAAGGGAATCGTCCGTGACGGAGGCGGCAACCCGATCGCCGACGCAACGGTCGCTATATTCAAGGCCGGAACCGCCAAGCTTCTAAAACAGGTCAAATCGGCCTCAGACGGCAGCTTTTTAACAAAGATAATTCCCGGCACCTATACAATTCTCGCCGTCGCTCAGGGATTTAACCCCGTCACGCTGAAAGCTGTCGAAGTCGAGCGTTCATCCGAGCTCGTTTACGGATTCAATCTCGAACGCGCAGGCAGCGGCAATACTTTGCCCGAGAAACGGCTTGACCGTAACAGTTCGAAATGGTCGATACGCGCCGCGCAGATGCAACGTTCGATCTATCAGCACGGCGACGGAAACGCACCGGCAGTTGCAGACGCCACACCCGACGACGAAACAGAAACAGCTGACGCGACAGAGCCTGAATCCACAGGCCGCGTGACCGGTGTTGTCGAAACTTATTTCGGGACGTCGCGCAACGGCCAGTTTTCAGGGCTGAATTTTGCCGCGTTGCTGCCTGTTTCAGACAGTTCATCGCTTGTTATCGCGGGACAAACCGGACGCGGTAAAGCCGCTCCTCAGCGGTTCGAGGCAGATCTGAAGTTCCGTCCGTCCACCAAACATCAGGTTCGGGTCAATACCTCTTTCGGCAAACTTGGCACGGTCGCCGTGCAAAACCAGGAAAGATCGCTCGGACAGGTGTCGTTCCAGGCTCTTGACGAATGGAACGTTCGCGAGGGTGTGATCGTCGTTTACGGCATCGATTATTCGCGGTTTGTCGGGGCGGGTAATGATTATTCGATCAGTCCGCGTCTTGGTTTCCAATACGACATCGATCCGAAAACGCGTCTGCGGGCGGCTTACACGACCCAGACCCAGGAAAAGACCTGGTCTCAAGCCGTCGATCTCGAGGACAGCTCGATTTCGTTCACGGACCCTGTTGCCGTTGAAGACCTGGTTGTTACAAATAACAAGCCGCAGATGAATAAGAGCAGCCGCGTCGAGTTCGGCATAGAACGCGTTCTGGACAACAACTCCAGCGTCGAAGCAAACGCATTTGTCGATACGACGCTCGGACGCGGAGTCGGCCTGATCAATATTCCGTTCGACGCTTTGGACGGAAATTTTAGCGACTTTGTGTCAAATCAGCAGGGACGCTCCACAGGCGTACGCGTGGTATATACGCGGCGGCTTAACGGCCATTACAGCACGTCGGCCGGATATGCGTTCGGCAGCGGGCAAAAGCTGTCGGAAAAGGCTATTTCAAATCCGGCAAACGTGTTTGACAACGGATTTTTCCAAACGGTTTTCGGCCAGTTCGAAGCCGATCTAAAGACCGGAACGAACGTCAAGACGATCTTCAGATTGTCACCTCAGGCTACGGTTTTTGCGATCGACCCGTTTCAAGGAAGACTTGCGATATACGATCCGACACTGAGCGTTCTGGTGACGCAGAACCTGCCGAATTTAGGATTTCCTTTCCATGCCGAGGCGATCGTCGATGCACGCAATCTATTCGGTTTTCAAACAGGCGTAACGGGCGAGGAAGGGTCGCTTAAGCTAAACTCACAGGGCAGAGCGCTGAGAGGCGGAATTTTAGTACGATTTTAGTGTAGGCCACAGAGAACACGCCAATCGTAGAAATACAGTAAAAAGCTGTGTTCTCGGCGTTTTCATGTGGCGATATTTTTGTCCAAATTCTCGGATTGTCGAGCAAAAAACTGAATAAATTACGCATCGATTCGCGCTTTATATTTACTGGGGTTCCGCATATTGCGGATTTATCGATGCTTGGACGCGCATCTAATGATTTCGGGATGTTGGAACGCATCTTGCGTTGAAAATTGCCCGGAAAGGTCTGCTCAGGTCAGGTGAAAGGAAAGGTCCTCACAAGTTGGAGTTTGATATGGCTGCTGGTCACGGTTTTATTCGTTGCCGGCGGAGCGCTGAACTTGTCCCAGCGAGCCTTTCAAAAAATGCCGCCGACGGACGGCATTTTATGGGGGAAAACATCGACGGGTGTCTACGCCGTGCGCGTTACTCCGGGGCTTGCGGGTTCGCGGGCCGGTATCGCGGTTGGCGACAGGCTCCTCGGCATCGGGTTTGAAGGCGAAAAGGTCGAAGAGGTCACATCGGCCGCCGACGTGCAGATGTATCTCGAATCCGCGGGAGTTGACGGCAATCTCACCTACTTCTACCAACGGCCATCCTATTCATTTTCCGACAATTATTACTACGCCGACCTGAAGCATATCGACGCGAGCCCGCGTTGGACGCCGTCGATGATATTTTTGTCGATCGTCGGCATGATCTGGCTCGGGGTTGGCATCTTCGTGATTTTCAAGCAAGGCAGCCGCTCGCCATTCGTGCTTCATTTTGCGATGGTTTGCCTTGCTGCATTCGTTTTTCACGTTTATAAACCGATCGGCACGGGCGAAGATTTCGATCTTGCGGTCAGCTTGCTTGACGATATCGCATTTGCGTTCTTTGTCCCGCTGTTTCTGCATTTTTGTATTCGTTATCCGGTTCGCAGCGAGGTTTTCGATTCAGCGCCCTGGAAAACTTATGCCTTGTATATACCGGCCGCCGCGATCTCGGTTTCGCTGGTTTTCTTATCCTTGATACCGCAGTTTTTTGTTCGGTCAAGCGTGGCTGACGGCATTGCGCGTCTGGACGATTCGGTAAACGTTTTCGGGCTTATCTACCGCGTGCTTTTTTACCATTTTGTGGTCGGTGTTTCGGCTGGGGCGTGTTTCCTTGTTTGGCGGTTTTTCAAGAACCGGCAGCCGATGGTTCGTCAGCGACTGAAATGGGCAATGTGGGGAACCGTCGCCGCAGTCGTTCCGATCCTGGCGTTCCAGCTTATAGGCCGGCTTGGGTTTGGTCTGCCCGATGATAATTTTTCTGCCGCGCTGACGACGCTGCCGCTCGGGCTGATCCCGCTAAGTTTTGGCCACTCGGTTGTGCGTTACCGTCTGATGGATGTTGACGTTGTCGTCCGCAGAGCGGTGGTTTACGCGTTAACGACCGTCACGATAGCGATGATGATCGGCGGGGTCGCGCTGGGCCTTGTATTTCTCGCGGTTGGTAACAATCTGTCCACGACCGAGATAACGCTGCGGGCGCTGATCGCGATAGTCGCCATGGGCGCGATCATTTTGCTAAGCGAGCCTCTAAAGAAATATCTGCAGGAGAGGGCCGATCGCTTTTTCTACGGTGAGCGGTACGATCTTAGACAGGGTCTGCTTGATTTCGGCCGCACGCTATCGGCAACAACTTCGCTCGAACCGTTGCTCGACGCGCTGACGGATCGGCTTCATCAGGTACTTGACGTTCAAAAACTCGCGGTTTTCATCGAGGACGACCGTACCGCCGGCACATACAAGATAGCAAAATCCGTCGGTCTTACCGAAACCTACAGAATGCCCCCGGATTTTCGGCAGCTGATCCGGCAAAAATCGGCTGAACGCGGCGTCGTCCGCGCGGATGAGTTCGATATTTTCGAAACGGAAGCGCCAAAAACGAACGGCCACAACGGCGCAAAAGGGATCGTGCGGCAGGAACTGCATTATTACGTCCCCTGTGTCGTGCGCAGCCAGATGGTCGCGGTGATCGGTCTTGGCCGCGCAAGCGACGGCTCGCTGCTTTCGTCCGAAGACCTCGAAATATTGAAAACTATCTCGGGCTACATCGCGGTTGCTGTCGAAAACGGCCGGCTTTACCAGGAGCAGCATCAATACACGCAGGAACTCGCGCTGCTCAAAGAATTTAACGAATCGATCGTCGAATCGGTAAACGTCGGTTTGCTCGCCGTTGACGAAGACGGCAGGATCACCCGGTGCAATTCGACGTTCGAGGAGCTGATGGGCCTTTCGCGCGATGAGGCGGTCGGTAAACAGGTTGAGGATATTTTCGATACGAGCTTTGCGTTGAATCTTGAAAATATTCTTGGCAAATCGCGTTGGCATCTGACTGAGACGCGGAACGCGTATAAGCTCCACACATACGACGTTCACGGTAGATCGCTGATACTGAATGTTGCGGTAGCTCCGCTCCGGTCGGTGTCAAATCAGCAAACAGGTGCGATCATCGTACTTGAAAACGTGTCGTCGCGTGTGAAACTCGAAGAAACCTTACAGCAAAGCGAAAAGCTTTCGAGCATCGGCTTACTCGCGGCTGGCGTCGCGCACGAGGTCAATACCCCGCTGACTGGAGTTTCGAGCTACACTCAAATGCTTCTCGGGATGATCCCCGAAACCGACCCGAAACACGCGCTCCTGCAAAAGATGCAGCGGCAGACCGACCGGGCCTCGAACATCGTCGGCAATCTTTTGAATTTTTCCCGCACCGGCAGCTCGACCGACTTTGGCGAGATCAGCATAAATAAGCTTCTGAACGACACACTCCAGCTGCTCGAACCGCAGCTCAGAAAGTCGAACATCGAGGTGTTTAAAGATTACGCCGAAGAATTGCCGAATATTTACGGGAACGGCGGCAAGCTCCAACAGGTATTTACCAACCTTATATTGAACGCACGGGATGCAATGTTCGGCGGCGGAACGATCACGTTGAAAACGCTGAACGACGGCGGCGATGAGGTTGTAGTCGAGGTTTCGGACACCGGCGAAGGAATCGCCCCGGAAAACCTGACCAAAATTTTTGACCCCTTCTTTACCACGAAAGGCGTCGGCAACGGCACCGGTTTGGGCTTGGCGGTTTCGTACGGGATCGTGCAGGAGCATGCCGGTTCGATCGAGGCGAAAAGCGAGAACGGTGACGGTTCAACGTTTCGTCTCGTGTTTCCGGCCGCAAACGCCAACCGCCGTCAGCGTGCCGTCGGTTAGGTCTCACAGCTTTAGGAAACTGCCACCAGCTTCACCGTCTTTGTAAAATAAACAGCCGCAATAAATGCCACGAACATTATCGCCGATGCCGCGGTGAATGTCCGAAATACCGTGTGCCCGTCCAATTGATTAAATTGGTTGTTAAGAAGAAGTCCGCCGATGGTCGGCCCGATCGCGCGTGCGAGGCTCGCACCGGATTGCAGAACGCCGAGCGATTTGCCCTGTTCATGCTCGTGCGAGAGTTTTGAGACGAGACTTGTGAGCGCAGGCGACGCAAAGGCGTTGCCGAACGATAGAACGGCCGAACCTATCAATAACCCAATTAGTCCGCCCTGTGCAGGACCGACAAACGGAATTGCAAACAGCCCGCCTGCCATCATCAGACAACCGGCCGACGTCATTACGCCCTCACCGATCCTGTCAACAAGCCTGTGAAATATGACACCCTGGCCAATGATCGAGATAAAACCGACGTACGCAAAGAGGTAACCGTTCTGCTCGGCGGAGTACCCAAAGACATAAGACGTGTAAAGCACGAACGCATACGTCATGATCGAAAACGCCGTGATCAGCAAAAAGTAGATCAGGTTTATCAGGCCGAATTCCTTTTCCTTTAGAGATCTGAAAAGCTCCGCAAGCCGGTTAATACCGATATAGATCAGATCAAGTGTGCCGAACTTTCCATCCGCCCGTTCCGAGTTTTGACTTGTCTTGTCCGCGGCAGCTCCGGTTTTTATGGTTTCGGGCAAAATAAAATAGAGCGCGGTCGCATTTATAAGTGACAGCGCCGCCGCAAAATAAAACGGCACGTGGATGCCGTATTTGCTCAGAATACCCGCGATTGCCGGTCCTAAAATAAACCCGAGGCCAAACGCCGCTCCGAACAATCCCATTCCTTTAGCGCGATTTTCCTTTGAGGTAACGTCCGCGATGTAAGCCTGAGCGGTCGAAATGTTGCCGCCGGTTACCCCGCTGATTATGCGTCCGGCAAAGACCAGAAACAACGTGCTTGCGTATCCGACGACGAAATACCCGAGCGCAGAACCGAGTATGCTTATGAACAAAATCGGACGGCGTCCGTATTTATCAGACAAGCGGCCAAGCACGGGCGCAAAGAAAAACTGCATCCAGGAATAGATCGAAAACAGCAGTCCGATCTCGAAAGGTGTTGCATTGAACGGCGAGGTTTCGGCATAGATCGGCAGGATAGGTATGACAATGCCGAATCCGACCAGGTCGATAAAAACGGTAACAAAAATGATGATGAGTGGTGTTGTTAGAAATTTATCGTCCGCCTTTTTCTCGGGCGTTTCTACTGCTGCGGAGTCGTCCATCGTTATCTAAATCTTGAGCCGGTTACTGCTCAAAAACTTTATTTATAGTAAAATATCAACAAAACTAAACAATACCATCCCAACCGGATCTGTAAAACCAATGTCGAAAAAATTAACGTCCGCACTAACTGTATCACTGCTGTTAGCAGCCATCTTTTTTATGTTTCAGGAAACACCAGCTCAAAAAACGCGGCCGAAATCAGCTAAATCGCCGGCCGCACAGTCCGCTCGATCCGCGCCTGACATCCGATATACGATTTCGATGTCAAAGCCCTGGACGCACCTGCTCGAAGTCGAAATGCACGTGAGCTCGACCCAACTGCCTGCTCAGACCGAGCTAAAAATGCCGGTTTGGACGCCGGGCAGCTATCTTATCCGCGAATATGAGCGCCACGTCCAGGATTTCGACGTCAAGGACACATCGGGCAAAGATCTCGCATGGCGAAAGATCAATAAAAATACATGGCAGGTCGATGCCGCCGGTGCAAAAGAGATCGTTGCGACGTACCGCGTTTACTCGAATGAACTGACCGTACGCACGAACGAACTTAACGACGAACATGCATTTTGGAACAACGCTGCTACGCTGATGTTTCCAAAAGATCAGCTTAAAGCGCCGTCAACGGTGACGATCAAACCTTACGCCAGTTGGAAGATTGCGACCGGTTTGCCACCAGCAGGTGAAGCGAATACGTTCCGCGCAGAAAATTTCGATATTCTTTACGATTCGCCTTTCGAGGTCAGCAATTTCAAGGAAGTTTCGTTCACCGTTGAGGGCAAGCCGCATCGTGTCGTGTTTTCCGGCGAAGGCAATTACGACATGAAAAAGATCGCCACCGACCTTCCAAAGATCGTCGAACAGGCGTATCAGATCTTTGGCGAATTGCCGTATCACGATTACACGTTCATCGTGAACCTTCGCGGCGGAGGCGGTTTGGAGCATCTCAATTCGACCGCTTTGCAGTACAACCGTTTCGGCTTCAAACCCGAATCGCGATACAAGAACTTTCTACATCTTGCCGCGCACGAGTATTTTCATCTTTGGAACGTAAAGCGAATCCGGCCCGACGCTCTCGGACCGTTCGACTACGAAAACGAAAACTACACGCGGCTGTTGTGGGTTGCCGAGGGTGGAACCGCTTATTACGAAGGCGTTTTGCTGAGACGCGCCGGGCTGATCTCGGACAAGGAATTTCTTGCCGAAAAAGCCTCGACCATCACGCAGCTCCAGCAGCAGCCGGGCCGTTTTGAAACAAGCCTTGAGGATGCGAGCTTTGACGCGTGGATCAAATACTACCGCCAGGACGAAAACGCGGTCAATAACCAGATCTCGTATTACGACAAAGGCGACATCGTCAACATGATGCTCGATATCACGATCCGTGAAGCGTCCGGCGGCAAGAGGTCGCTCGACGATGTGCTTCGCTATCTGTATAACGATTTCTATAAAAACGGCAAAAATTACACTCCGGCCGATTATCAAAAAGGTGCGGAAATGGCCGCAGGCCGAAGTCTCGACGATTTCTTTTCGAAATACGTTCGCGGAACTGCCGAGATCGATTATGACGCGATCGTTAAAGGCATCGGGCTGGACATGACAGCATCCGATGTCGCCGCCGGACAGTCGTATCTCGGCGCAAACCTCGCCGAGGATAATGGCCGTTTGACCGTCCGGTCTATCGCCGCCGGAACTCCTGCTTATGATCAAGGCCTGAACACCGGCGATCAGATCGTTGCGATCGACGGATACCGGGCTACGCAATCGTTTTTGCAAAGCTATCTCAGCGAGCGAAAGCCGAACGATAAGGTCAAGCTCACGGTCTTCCGATTTGATAAACTGCGGGATATGGATATAGCGCTTGGCAGCAACACCCGAAAGGAGTATTCGTTCACTCCGGTCGCCAATCCAACCGATGGGCAGAAAAAACTCTATCGCGATTATCTAAAGGCTGAGTTGGAGTTGGGATGATCTTTGAACGGTTGATCCGTTAGTGAAAAGTCTGATTCTTGACCCGCGTATGCGGGCGTCAGAACAAATAGTGGATGTCCGAAAAGTAAAATCTGGTCTGTGTGTTCCGATCTTGTTCTGTGTGGTAAAGCCTTTTTCAACCACAGAACAACTAAGACACAGAAAACAGCTTTTTAGACATCCTCTTTATGCTATCAGCACTTTCGGCGGGTAAACTTAGTTAATGATTGCCCGGTTATATTTCTGAGATGCGTTTGTCTAAAACATTCTTATATCTTTTTTCCGCGTCGATCTTTTTCTCAGCCGCCTGTCAGAAGAATATCTTGCAGCCGCAGGGCGGCGCTCCGACCTCGATGAAGGAAGTTCCGGCGGTTCGCTTGAATTACCGCTATGAAGCGGACGTTCCGGCGCCTTCGGAAAATGCCAGATCTGCAGAGGAGCGCAACGCAGCGGTTCAGAACGATTTCGATCAGCACCGCCCGCAGGAACTGCTTGATAGAACCATCACGTCGCCTGACAAGCGACGCGTTTTGGCGGTCTATCACAGGACAAGCGATGTGCTGTCGGAGTTTCGGCTGGATATGTATTCACCGGACGGCAAACTTATGCGAAAGGTCACACCCGACGCGATGGCCGTTCATTTTACGGATACGATCGTCTGGGCGCCTGATTCATCCGCGGTAGCTTTTGTCGCCATGGTGCGCGTGCCGCAAATTGGAGGCGAGAATCAAACTCCCGTCGCGACCGCGCCGACACCGCCCGAACCTGAATCATCGCCGGATGCAAACGTTGCTTCCGTTCCCGAGAACACTGAGACGGCCACACCTGCTGCCCCAACGCCGGCAGCGCCTGTGGGAGTTTTGCTGTTCCGGACCGAGCAGCTTTACATCTGCAACGCCGACGGCGACGGCACTAAACCGCTGACGCAAAACGAAGGATTGATCTATTTTTATTACACGTGGTCACCGGACGGCTCGATGCTTGCCGCGCTTGCCGTTACGGCCCGCGAATGGCAATTCCTGAACGCACAGGCCGACACTAAAGGTGAAGTATTTATACCCACGGGACGACCGCGCGTGATCGAAAAGAACGGCCGTGAACGGCGTCTCGACGATGGGCTGACGCAGGTCCATCCGGTCTGGTCGCCCGATTCGGCAAAGGTGGCCGAGGCGTTCGGCACCCAGGTAAGAATTTACGACGCAACCGGTAACAATCCGACACAGGCAGCCATTCCGTTGCAAAACCAGCTGCTGCTGTCGTCGCAAGCATACGACCGCGAAGAGCAGCAAAAACTACAGGCTGCAAATTCAAACGCCGTTGCAAATGCTCCGGCAAATACGGCAAATGCCGCAAATGCTCCTGCTGCAAATCAGCCCCAGGGAACGCTGCCTGACCCTAGTACGCTTGTATCGTTCAACCCGATCGTCGATCTCGTTTGGAATGCGGATGACCTGATCTATTTTCAAACAGCCTTTGTAAAAAAGATGAAAAACGACGCCGACAGCGTGACTAGCTTTGCCCGCTGGCATCGCCTGGTTCTATCAGTGCAGCCGGGAACGCAGGCGGCACAATAAACAGACGAAGAATTATGGAATACCGATCATTTGCCGAAGTTTATGCCGACAACGACCGCATACGTGAGCGTTTGATCGCCACAGCGCGAGCACTGGACGACAACGACAAGGCCGCCGAAAAACGCCTTGACGATGGCGGTTGGTCAGTCGGCCAGATCGTGGAGCATATTTCCACCGTCGATGAGGGAATTTGCAAGATCTGCTCAAAGCTCTTGGCATCGGCTAGGGATAAAGGCTTGTCGGGTGACGGCTCAGTGCGCCTTTCGCCCGAGTTTATAAAGAGGATCGATGATCTTACGAACACTAAACTGGAAGCACCTGAAAGAGTGCATCCGACCGGCGAGCAAACCGTTGCACAGTCACTTGAGCGGCTGTCGGCGAACCGCGAACGCCTAAGTGGAATACGACATCTTTTTGAAACGCTTGATTCGACCAAAGAAAAATTTCCCCATCCTTATTTCGGTGATTTATCCGCAGCCGAATGGCTCGTTTTGCGCGGCGGTCATGAAGAGCGGCATATCGAGCAGATCGATCGGATCATTGCCTATATGTAGAACCAAAGAAAAGCGAAAATCGAGAAACCCGTAAAGCCCGGCGGCGAAAAGTTTGATAAAATTTATTTTTGACACCTATAAATAAATTTTAACTGCTTTTATGGACAAATTCTTAATTCGCGGCGGCAAGGCCCTTAAAGGGAAAATAGAGATCAGCGGTGCGAAAAATTCCGCTCTGCCATGTCTCGCGGCGACGCTGCTCACGCCCGAAACCGTTATTCTGCACAACGTTCCCTATGTAAAAGACCTGATCACTCAGCGACGTCTTTTGGAGGACCTCGGAGCAACGGTCCTCACGCCCGAACTTCGGACACATAAGGTAACGGCCAACAACGTTGAGATTTACGAAGCTCCGTACGAACTGGTCAAGACGATGCGGGCGAGCGTTCTCGCGCTCGGGCCGCTGCTTGCGCGGTTCGGTCAGGCGAAGGTCAGCCTGCCGGGCGGATGTGCGATCGGCACGCGCCCGATCGATCTGCATCTGAAGGCCTTTGAGCAGCTTGGCGCTACCGTCTCGCTGGAATCGGGCGATGTCGTCGCCCGCGCGCCTAAAGGGCGGCTGAAGGGAGCCTCGATCGAGTTTGAAAAGGTAACCGTCACCGGCACCGAAAACGTAATGATGGCCGCCGCGCTCGCCGATGGCAAAACGACGATCAGAAATGCCGCGATGGAACCCGAGATAGAAGACCTCGCCGACCTTCTCAATAAAATGGGCGCGCGCATAAAAGCGGCCGGAACTCCGACGATAGAGATAGAGGGCGTCGAAGCTCTCTCTGGTGCCGAGCACACAATTATTCCCGACCGTATCGAGACCGGGACGTTTATCGTTGCTGCCGCAATAACCGGCGGCGAGCTTGAAATCAAAGGCTGCCGGCCTGACCACATCGGCGCGGTGATCGAAAAACTCCGCGAAACCGGTGTTGAGATCGATGAGCTCAACCCAAGCACGCTGCTTGTTCGCCGCAGTAAGGCTGGTTTGTCGGCAAAGGATGTTACGACGGAACCGCACCCCCATTTTCCGACCGACATGCAGGCGCAGTACATGGCGTTGATGACGCAGGCCGACGGGGTTTCTACCATAATCGAGACGATTTTCGAGAACCGCTTCATGCATGCGTCGGAACTTGTACGTATGGGCGCGGATATTCATATTTCGGGTAATACTGCTGTCGTTCGCGGTAAAACATCGCTCACCGGCGCTCGCGTGATCGCATCCGACCTTCGCGCTTCTGCTTCTCTGGTTTTGGCCGGATTGTGCGCAAGCGGCGAAACCTTGATCGACCGTGTTTATCACATAGACCGCGGATACGAAACGATCGTTCGGAAACTTCGCGACGCAGGAGCCGATATCGAACGATTGACCGAGGGCGTCGTAAGTGCTGCGGCCGGAGATGAATAACCTCTTTCTGCTGTTTAATTACTTAATTAGTAGTTAATAATTAGATAATTAATTTGCAGAAATTCCGTGTTGGTGAAATAAAATTTGTCTGATTTGGAATTAAATAACACGGATCACTCTGCATCCAAGTTAAGGCAATGCCAAAACAGCTGGAAAAAAAACACCTCCTCGCGATCCGATGGCTTCACTGGATCAATTTTCCGGTTCTCGGATTGATGATCTGGAGCGGGATCCTTATCTACTGGGCAAACGCCGTTTACGGAATTAGGCTTTTCGACTACGAATACTTTCACTTTTTCCCAACCTGGTTTTACGAAGAACTGGGCATTCCCTATCGTCTTGCCGAAGGCATTTCGATGCACTTCTTTTTCATGTGGTTCTTCGCGATTAACGGCCTGCTGTATGTCGCTTACACGATATTTTCGGGCGAATGGCGTGCGTTGCTGCCCGTTCCCGGGTCGTTCAAACGGGCGTTGCAGGTCACGCTTCATGATCTGCATCTCAGAAAGCAGCTTCCGCCGCAAGGGAAATATAACGACGCGCAGCGCATTGCATACACGGTTGTTATCCTGATGGGTGCGGGTTCCATCATAACCGGATTTGCCATTTACAAGCCGACGCAGCTTTATTGGCTGACCGCAATTTTGGGCGGTTACGAATGGGCGCGGTGGGAACACTTTTGGCTGATGATCGGTTTTGTCGTGTTTTTTATGGTGCATATCATACAAGTCATACTGGCTGGCTGGAGCAATTTTCGTTCGATGATAACCGGCCGCGAGATCGTTGACGTGCAGGAAACCGGCGAGGCGAAGATATGAGCGCGAATGGTAAAAAGGAAAAGCCCGACGATATACTGCTCGAACAAGTGCGCGAGCTGAAAAAAGATAATTCCGGTGAAGGAAACACCGCAGAACAGCTTGGCGAAAAACGCCGCCTAAGCGAACCGCTGAGCGACGATGAGGCCAAACGCCGTATGCGCCGCCTGTCCCGGCGAGGATTTCTGATCGGCGGCGCCGCTGCCGTTTTTGGCTACC
>DATJGV010000031.1:0-18281 GCA_035494575.1 Pyrinomonadaceae bacterium
AATGCGTCGCGTCGCTCGCGGACAAACCGCCGAGATCTTCGGAAAGGCAACACTTGAGGAAGACAAACGCTGGCGGACACTCGGTTTTTCAAAGATCGCTGAAGAAAGCCTGCAGTATATCCTGCCCGAATCGCGCGCGGCGCTCGAAAATTATGCCCGCGGCGTCAATGCGTATATCGCCACGCTTGACGACAAAACCTTACCTATCGAATTTCGAATTCTGCAGTACAGGCCAACTGAATGGAAGCCTAGCGATCCGTTGGTCATTGGCAAGATACTGTCCGACGCGCTCAGCTCGACCTGGCGGCAAGACCTGCTCCGGGCGGCACTTCAGGATCTGCCACAGGAAAAATTCGATGATCTGACAAATCAGGTCACGCCTTACGACGTGGTTTTGTTCGGGAAGGATGTTTCGGGAAAGCGAAACGCGGTGACGAAGGTACCGAAGCTCCGACATTCGTCCGCCGTAGAAGATTGGCTGGCAACTGCAAGAAACGACGACATTCGAAAAACTTCACTTGAACGTATCGGGCTTTATGCCGAAGAACTTGCCGCGAGCAACAACTGGGTCATCTCAGGCTCACGGACGGCGGACGGCAAGCCGCTGCTGGCGAACGATCCGCATTTGCGGCCGACCGCGCCCGGCATTTGGTATCTGACAAGCCTATCTGCTCCGGGCCTGCGCGTTTCGGGCGTGACCGTGCCCGGACTTCCGGGGATAATTCTCGGGCACAATCAGTCGATCGCCTGGGGAGCGACGAACGTCGGTCCGGATGTTCAGGACATTTATCTCGAAACGTTTAACGGCGACGGAAAATACAAGACGCCCGGCGGTTGGGAAACACCGGTTACCAGGAAGGAGGAAATTCGCGTTCGATCAAATCCGTTAAAGCCGGACACTGAAGCCGTTACTATCGATGTTGTCGAGACCCGAAACGGTCCCGTGATAACGGAGGAAAACGGGCGGAAATATTCGTTGAAATGGACGGCACTCGATCCTAAAAATTCTGAGATCGACACTTTTATGCTCCTCGACAAGGCGGCAAACTGGAACGATTTTATGAATGCCGGTAGAAGGTACGGCGGGGCGATGCAGAATTTTGTTTACGCCGATACAAAGGGGAACATCGGCTGGTACGCGATGGGACGAATTCCGCTCAGAAGAACCGGCGACGGGGCGTTGCCTTACGACGGCTCGACCAACGACGGCGAGTGGACGGGTTACATTCCGTTCGACGATCTGCCGCATTTATACAACCCGAAGGACGGCTTGATCGTTACGGCCAACCAGCGGACCGTTAGCAATACTTATAAATACACCGCCTATGTGCGCGACGCCGCGATGCCGTGGCGTGCGCGGCGAATTTACGACCGGTTGAAGGACAAAACCAAAGTAACGATGGACGATGTTCGCGATGTTCAGTACGACGTTACGAACATTCCGCTCCTGTCGCTCGCGCAGGAGATAGTCAAGCTCAACGCTGCATCACCGGAAACCCTGGGTGTTCTTAAAAATTGGGATGGCCGAATGACTGTTGACTCGGAGGCCGCGCTGCTGACGAACGAGATCCGCGGCTGTCTCGCAAACCGGATCGCGGATGAGAACCGGCCGGTTCCTGCGGCTCTGATCCGCGAGCGAATCCTTTACTGGGCAGTTCCCGAAGGATCGGCTCGATGGCTGCCAAAAGGTTTTGCAAATTATACCGAGTTTCTAAGATCGTGCGACGCGTCGTCACGGCAAAGTCTTGCCGACCCGAAACGCTTTGGCCCTGACGAATCGAAATGGAAATGGGGAGCCGTCACGGCCGCAAATTTTCCTCATCCGCTCGCTGTTGCACCGCTGATAGGAGTGCAATTTGCCACTCCGAAAACGCCGCTCGACGGCAGTGGCCAGACGCCGGACGTTGCTTCGTATGTATCGATGCGGCACATTGCATCACCGGGAAACTGGGACCTGACACGGCACGTTATCCCGCTCGGAGAAAGCGGCGATCCGAGATCGCCTTACTATAAGGACGAATTTGAGGCGTGGCGCACCGGAACGCCACAGATCTTCCCGTTTTCGCAGGAGGCCGTGGAAAAGGCGGCCAAGAGTGTAACCGTGATGAAGCCGTAGCCATCAGAACCTCCGGGTTTTGGATTTGGGTCTATTTCTGATCTCTGTTTTCCGCGTTTATCTGCGGTTAGATCCTTGCGTCTCATAAATAAAATCACATCCTATACCTGAAAATCATGGTAAAATGGTCGACGACCAATGAACCGGAGTTTGTTGGCAGTGATATTTGAAAATGCACATTCGCCGCATCGTTTTCGGCCGTCCGCGAAAAAAAAGTGGGACAGTGGGACAAGTGGGACAAGAGCTAAACCCTTTGTTTTCAACAAAAACCTTGTCCCAGGTTGTCCCAGCGTGGGACAAAATGGGACAAATTTGCCAGGATCGGACAGGATATTTTTGTTTATTTGCGGTTTATTCGGTCAAGAAAATCCTCGAGAATTATGGCTGCCGCTTCGGCGTCTTTTTCCCGTTCGGCTTCTTTTTCGGAAAGCCCCCGCTGCCACAACCTCGATTTTGCTTCATACGAGGTAACCCGCTCGTCCTGCAAAAAAACCGGGGTATCAAGCGACAGGGCAAAGTTCCTTGCCAAACGCCTCGCATCGGCCGACATTTCACTTTCCGAACCGTCAAAGTTATATGGCAAACCTAATACAAGCGCGGCGGCATCATATTTCGCGACGATTTGTTTGACTTGAGAAAGGAGCTTTTTCCAGCTTTTCCGCTCTACCGTGGTGACGGGACGTGCGGTAACGCGCAGCTCATCGCAAACGGCGACGCCGACGCGTTTTGTGCCGATATCGAGGGCGACGATGCGGCCGGTCCGCGGAACCGGAAAAGTATCTGTAAGATCGCGGGTATTAGTAGTTTCTTTTTCTTGCACGTCAGACCTTGATAATAGATAATTAACGCGACATTAAACATTTACGGCGTCCCGCGCGTAAAAGCTTAGTTAGTCAGATTTACCATACGAGGAATTATATGTCATTTCGCGGAAAACTTTGGATCATGCTGATTTCGGGTTCGATAGCGTTATATACGCTGGTCGGTGGTTTGCCGTTTGTCGGCGATGCCCTGAACGCACAGGCCCAGCAGCCGATCAACGACGCCGGAGCGCAGATCCGGATATTCGAATCTGTCCTTCAGCACATTCAGAACGATTATGTCGACGAGCCGAACCTTGAAAAGGTGCGGTTGGGCGCGTTACGCGGCCTTGCCGGCGGCCTCGATCCATATTCGTCGTTCCTTACGGCCGATCAGGTCAAGGAATACCAGGCAGGCAAATCAAATTCGAAGGTCGGCATCGGCGCCGAGTTTTCCCAGGTTTCCGCATATCTTTACGTAATTTCCGTCATTAAAGACGGCCCGGCGGCAAAGGCAGGATTAAAGGCAGGCGATGTTATCGAATACATCGACAACAAAGCCAGCCGCGATATTTCGCTTTATGACGCACGGCAGCTGATACAGGGCGATGCCGGAACCACTGTCAAATTGCGTGTTCTGCGTTCAGGCGAAAAGCCGCAGGTTCTGACGGTCACACGCGGAACGTATAAGGTCCCGGTTGCCGAAAGCACGGTCGAAGCGAACAAGACGGGCGTTATAAAGATCAACAGTCTCGAAGACGGCGAGGCAAACGATATACGCGCGCAGATTCAGAATCTTACGAAACAAGGCGTGCAAAAGATCGTGCTCGACCTTCGCGGAGTTGCCGGCGGCAGCATGCCGGAGGCCGTGACTGTTGCAAATCTTTTCATCAAGGACGGCGATCTCGCAAAGGTCATCGGCCGCGACAATAAAGTTATCAAGACCTACACGGCCGATCCGTCAAAGGCCATTTTTGACGGCAAGGCGGCGGTTCTGATCGATCTTGGCACTGCTGGAGCGGGCGAAGTAGTCGCGTCGGCGTTCCTGGATAGAAAACGCGGCGAGGTCGTCGGCGAACGCAGCTTCGGTGCGGGAACCGAGCAGCAACTGTTCACGCTTCGCGGCGGAGACGGTCTGCTTTTGACCACCGCAAAATGGGCATCGGCAAGCGGCCAGCCGTTTTTGGGCGACGACCGGGCGAACACGGGGGTTAAACCTTCGATCGAGGTCAAACGTCCCGACACGCCCGAGCCGATCGAGGTTGACGAGTTGATCGATCAAAACAACGATCAAAACGCCGAACCGCAGCCGAACGCGACGCCGGCACCTAAGGTCGAGCCGAAGCGAGCCGCACCTGAGGATATTCAGCTTAAAAAGGCGATCGAGATCCTGCAGGACAAAGCCGCAGCGGCCGCCCAGTAACGTCCATTAACATTTTCGTTCGAAACAAAAAACCGGAGCAGGCCTCCGGTTTTTTGTGTATGTTGTTGCCCGCCGCGCGCATTCGCTGTTAAAATTCAGTTGCAAACATATTTGCAGAAGTCCGCGCGTAAGGGCGGTACATCCGGCGTCCACATTTTGCCCTTTACGTCGTGTGGGCTTTGGCAACGAGTCGCAGCGTTTACGAGAAATGCCCAGTGTAAGGACACAAAATATAAGGTTGATGTTGATGCGGATATCGCTTTTCCTGCTTTTGGGTCTTGTGCTCCCAACGCTAGTATTGGCGCAATCGACCACCCAGGATTTTCCGACGCCGGTTACCACGAACGAGATCGACGGCACGATCAACGCCCGCGATGTCGGCGACGCCCGGCTTACGACATACTTTTACACGTTTAACGGCACGCAGGGCGACCTCTTTATTAACGTAAACTCGCAGAACTTTAACGGCGATATTGACGTGTTCACTGCGGACGGCCTTGATCCGGTAACCAAGATCGTTATGTACGCTGATTCGTCCGTTAACGAAACCGGCCGTGTCGTATACTTGCGAAAGCCCGAAAAACTGATACTCCGCGTTCAGGGACGCACACCGGGCGACGATCCCGCGACGTTCCGCATTAAATTTGCCGGCAGTTTTTTGGCCGCTGCGGACACCGGCCGCGAAGAGCCCGCTTTACCGAAAGTTACTGCCGAAAACGAAACCGGGATCAAGGTAAACTCGGTAGGCACGATAGTAGAAGTGCCAAAGAAGACCGAGGTCGCAAAAGCAAACGAGGAGCCGCCCGCAGCCCCTGAGGAAAAGAAGGTCGAAGAAGAAAAACCTGCGGAAATCAGTGAAGAGAGGGCCGAAACTAAAAGGAAAAGGGTGGAGGTCGTTGTTACGGACAACACCAAGCCGGAAGCCGTCGCAAAAAAGGTTCCTCCGGTACGGACGGTCCGCCCGAGGCGAACTCCTCCAAAGCGAACGGTGACCGCGACAAAAGCTGCTCCACCGGAAAAGACTCCGCCAAAAGAGAAAGCTCCTGATCCGCTCGAGAACGTGCATTTGATAATTGAATTCAAAGACGGAAAGAGGATCGAACGAAAAATGAGCGATGTGTTTCGATTCACGGTCGACAAGGGAATTCTGACCGTTGTTTCGAAGGACGGCACTATCGGGCGTTATAATATTTTGGATATTGTGCGAACGACGATTGAATAGTCGTGCCAAGTGTTACTTCTTCTCGATCCCCTCTTTCAATTTTGCAACAAGCGGGCTGGCCGAGTTCGCGGATTCAAGTTGTGCGAGAGTCTTTTTAGCGCTGTCGATATCGCCTTTTCTGATGTATGCGATACCGAGCATATAAAGCGTCGGTTCGTGTTTGGGGTCGATCTGTAGTGACTGTTCGTATTCGACAATGCCTTTGTCGATATCATGATTCGGGCCTTCGATATACGTCGAGCCAAGATCCGTTCTTGCGTTGACGTCCCTGGGGTCTAATTCCAGAGCTTTTTGGTAATACTTGCCGGCGGTTTCGTACTGTTTGGTGTCAAAATACGCGGCCGCGATCCTGACGTTTCCGTTGAAATCGTTTGGCGCGAGCGCCGCGCCTTTGTCGTAGTATTCTTTCGCTTTTTCCAGGCTGCCGATCTTTGCATACATATCGCCGGCGCTCATCTGCGCGTCAAAGTTGTTCGGTTCATTCTTTGCTTTGTCCAAAGCCTCGGCGACGACAGGCTGCATGCCGCCCTGCGTCGCAGGAGCGTTCGGTATTACACCGCCGCCGGGCAGTGAAATATCACTTGCGACTGTTGTTGATTTTGCCGCGTTCCGATTGATACTGTTCGCGCCAAAAAAGCCGACCGCCAGACCGACGATCAAACCGACAACTCCGAAAACAATAGCTTTTTGCATCTAAACAAAGCATTGCTGCCAATTAATCAAATAATTATTAATTACTAATTAAATAATTGAACAGCAGAAAAATAAGCGGGTTTAGGTCAACCTTTACGCGTAGCTGTGCAAACCAGGAAGCAGATAGCTGACGCCCAAATAGGTAAATATCACCAGCAAGAACCCGATCACGGCAAAGTACGCCGAACTGCGGCCCTTCCAGCCGCGAGAGATACGTGTGTGCAGGAACGCCGCGTAGGTCAGCCATGCGATCAACGCTCCTGTTTCTTTCGAATCAAATCCCCAGGGCCTGCCCCACGACTCATTCGCCCATATCGCGCCGGTGATCAACAACATCGCGAGGCCCGCAAACGCGAGACACGCTGTCTTGTACATGAGGCTGTCGAGCGATTCGAGCGAAGGCAGCCTTTCGCGAAGCTGCTCGGTCTTAAACCCGAATATCAATACAAAAAGCGTTCCGACCAACGCGGTAATCAACGCAGCGATCTCAACCGGATTTGCGTTGAGGCTCAGGAACATTTTGTCGCCGGCCGACTGCAGATACTGTTTCGCTATCTGCTCAAACTGCATTGGCGTTATCGCCGCGTACTCCTTCGCACTCAATTGCTGTTTGTCGGCGATCGCCATACCGGCGGTCAAGTATTGACCGGGATTAGCCGCAAGCTGCTGCTGCAGTGTCGGGTAAATATTCTGCGTTGTTTTTATCCCGCCGATCACGACAGCAAGGGAAATGATCTGTGCGGCAAATGCGACTTTCAGCAAGCCGCGGCCGACCTTTCCGGCTGCCTCATTGTTCTTGTAAATATAAATGCAAAATGCGACAACAACGCCGACCAAGAGAATGCCCGTTATCGCCAGCGCGACACCCGCGTACGGAATATCAAGCCGGAATGGAGCGTTAAACGGCTTTTTGCCTTCGCCGCCGGGAACAAAAAGCCCGGCACGGTAAACGAACTCGGTAAACACCGAAAATTTACTTATCGTTGCAATGACCGCAACGCTGAAAATGCTCGACCAGATCGCCATTGCCTCGACCTTTACCTTATCTTTAAGCAGATAAATGACCGCGACCGCAAAACAGACAAGAGCGATGCCGTAGCTCAGCGATGCAACGCCCACGTGTATCGGCCGCCAATATGAATCCAGCACAGGCGGCAGATCGATAAACTCGTTGCCGATAAACCGAGCCAGCGTCAATATCAACGCAGCAAGCGGAAGCGTAAACGCGGCAAGCACCTGAAAGTTCTTGCGGTGAGCGAACAGCAGCGTCGCGATACCGGCGCCGAACGCGAACGCGAGGCTAAGATCGTAAAGATTGGCGAATGGAACATAGCGAAATATCCATGGCGATGCCATATTGCCGCTCTCGCGCATTTTCGATATCTCGAGGTCGTATGCACCTACCCAGCGGACCAGCCAGCTCGAAAGGTTGAAGAAAACGCCGAGAGCGGCGCTCCACAGGCCGATCTTTTGCGCCATCTCGGACGGTGCGTAGAGATTCGTAAGTTGAAACAGCGCTCCGAGTATGTAACACGCGAGCGCCAGCATCATGAACGCTCCGTCGGAAATAAACCCAGCTCCGATCTGCAGCCGCAACCCGAGCATCAGGAACGCGCCGGCGAAAACCAGAATTGCCGGCAAATACGAGCGAAACGTCGCCCGCCGCTGAATTCTATCAACCTCTTTCATAACTTGTTACCGCCGTGACGATCGCTTTGAACTTGTCCTCAAAACCCATATGGTTCCGGTTCGCTTCGCCGGCCAGGGTCACTTCGAACGTGTTCTCCGATGTTTTTTCGATCATTGCCCAAGCCCGTTTGTGTGAGATAAAGAATACAAAGATCAATGCGCCGATCAGACCGAATCCGCCAAAATACCATGCGATGAACGCCGCGTTGAACGGGTCGTATTTGATCGACAACACGTGTGCAAGCGGGGCTTTTTCAAACGAAGAAAGCCGCCATTTGTAACCGGCCTTTGGCGCTCCGACCGGGATCTTGTCGGAGATATTGGCCGCGAAGGCAAAAACCCGTGTTGCCTCGCCGCCCGGTGATATGACGCTCAGCACCGCCGCAGGGTTGTTGTAATCGCCCGATCTTGTGTCCGGTTTGCCCTGAGCGTTCAACGTAAAGTCCGGAAGGAATTGGTCAAACTTGACCGTCGTTCCGTCAGCCAGCGTCGTCGAGCCGTTTCGCGGTATCTCGATCTTGGCCGGAGCCCCGCCGTTCTCCGGCGTCAGATCGAGCGTGATCGTTCGGGCGCTGCCCATCGGTATCGTCTGAGCCTGAAAGAATCGGTAGCCGCGATAGGTGAACGGATTGTTAAGGCTGACATCGGCTTCGGTCACGCCGTATTGCGGATCGTTTATCTTTATATGCGTTCGCCAGTCGAGCGTGTTCGTCACATCGATGCCGCCTTTTTCGTCGATCAATTTCTGCTGAATATCGGTGCAGTCGATCGTGAATGGAAGCTGTACGTTGAACTCCAGCTTTTTATCGAGGTCAAAATCGAGTTTTTCGATCGTGCTCGTCGTCTCACCTGGGATCATCCTCACGGTAGCATCAAACCCTGTCTGCAGTGCGACAAAATGGCCGAGAAACAATGTCAGAAGCGCAACGTGCACGATATACGCGCCCATTCGGTTCCATTTGCCGCTCTCGCCAAAAACGTACAGATTGGAGCGGCTCAGGATCTTGCTGAAATCCTTTCTGCCGTCCGGGTCCTCTTCGTAATAAGTGTAGCTGTGTTCGTTGACCTGCGACTTCAGGCCGTTTGCAACAAATGCAGATTTGATCTGTTCGGCGGCTTCCCGTTCGCTTTCGGCATAAACGCTGATCACCGTGTGTTGATTTCTGCCAAGCAGCCAATCTCTTGTGGCCGAAATTTTCGGTCTGGCTATATACTCCCAGGCGGAAGGGAAGTGATCGATCGACGCAAGAACGATGTTCAGCGAGAGGATCAGCAGCAGCGCATTGAAATACCAGCTATGATAAATGTCAAAAAAACCGAGGTAGCCGAAAACGACCTTTTCCGCGGGCGTCAGTCCTGCGTAGTATGATTCGAACCCGACAACATTTTGCTGCATTATGAGCATTCCGATCATTGCCAGAACGACCATCACGCACAGCAAAACGACCCCGACCCTTACCGAACTCAGAAAGTCCAGCACGCGGTTCAGGATCGGAACAGAGTTCGGTTTCGCAACTTCACTTGCCTTTAATGTTTCTTCGGCTGCAGACATCGTCAAAGATTAAATAAAAATGATATCGTAGCCGCGCTTTTTTGTCATCCGGCGATAAATTAGTTAGCCTTTTGACGAAAAGAAGTTTGCTTACCGATTTCGGGTTTTGAAAAACGTATTTCAAGCGGTATTCTTTAGGTTAAATCGTTTTTCTAATTACGCCTTTATATTAAGCAATGATGGAAGTCGCAACGGCAGAGATACAAGAACCACACGTCATAGGTCTGCGTGAAAAGCTTCTCGCCTATTTCGAATTGACCAAACCGCGCATCGCGTTTCTTCTTGTTCTCACATCGGCCGCCGGTTTTTATCTCGGAACAAAAGGGCCGTTCGACATTGTGTTGTTCGCGCACACGCTGATCGGCATTACGCTGCTTGCGTTCGGCGTTGCGACGCTCAACCAGTACATTGAGCGTGAGATCGATCCGCTAATGGACCGGACCGCGCGGCGGCCGCTGCCGTCGCAAAAAGTCACACCGACCGAGGCGCTTGTTTTCGGCATCGCACAATGCGTTGCAGCCGAGATCTATTTGTACTTTTTGGTAAACGGTTTGACGGCGTTTCTCGGGTTGACGGTGATCGTCGGTTACGTGCTTTTATACACGCCGCTGAAAACGAGAACGTCGGCTTCGACCGCGATAGGGGCAATTCCCGGAGCGATGCCTCCGCTGATGGGCTGGACCGCTGCGGCGAACGAAATAACGCTTGGCGCGTGGGTGCTCTTCGTTACGCAGTTTTTGTGGCAGTTTCCGCATTTTCTCGCGATCGCGTGGATGTACCGCGAGCAATATGCCAAGGCAAAGATACTGATGCTGCCCGTGGTCGAACCGGAAGGGAAGTTGACCATGCGGCAGATCGTTTTGTTTACGATAATGCTTGTGCCTGTCAGTATGGCACCGTATTTCCTGGGCATCGGAAACGCGATCTATCTGGCGGGGGCGACCGTGCTTGGCGTTTGGCTGTTGTTCGCAAGCATCGCGGCAGCGCGTGCAAAGACCAACCAGGCCGCGCGACGGTTGTTGATGGTGACGATAGTTTATCTGCCGCTGTTGTTTATTCTGCTCGTTCTAACGCATTAGTTTTATGGAAATCGGGACGATCGAGACAATTGAACCACCGAAGAAACGCCGCAAGCGTCGGTCCGGCTTCACAAGCGGCCCCGGCGGAGGCAATAAAAATAACGGCGGAAACGGCGGAGGCGGTGACGACAACAACGGCGGCCCGCCCGAGCTTCCCGAGGGACAAACCAGGCCGGGAACCAATATCCCGCGCATCTTGACGGCGTTTTTGCTGCTGATCGTGATGATGACCTTTGGCGGGCTCATCAGCGCCTATATAGTGATCGCAACAAACGGTGTGTCGGAGTGGCGGCCGTTTTCGCTTCCGATCCAGGTCTGGATAAGCACGGCGATCATTCTTGCAAGCAGCGCCGTTTATCACGTTGCTAAAAAAGCCTTTGACGAAAACCATCAGGAAAAGGCAAAGAAATATCTGCTTGCAACAACGGGCCTCGGAGCGGCGTTCATCTCGTCGCAGATAATTGTCTGGCTTGAGTTGGTCCAGCTTGGGGTCTATCTGCATGGCAACCCGTACGCAGGATTTTTCTATGTTCTGACGGCGGTGCACGCGGTGCATGTGCTGGGCGGCGTCATCGCACTAGGCTCGATCGTGCTTCGGTCATGGAACGAGACGATCTACGAGCCTGAGATCAAACGCCGTCAGCAGCTTGCGCAGGTCGTGGGATGGTACTGGCACTTTATGGGCGCACTCTGGCTCGTGTTGTTCGTTCTGCTCGGATTTTGGAAATAGTATGGAGCTGCTCCGCATCTTCCCTCATTTGAACGCCAGTTTGAACGCTCTAAGCAGCGTTTTTTTGTTGTTTGGGTTTTATTTCATAATGACGACGCAGGTCAAAAAGCATCGCCTGTGCATGCTGACCGCGAGCACGATCTCCGCCTTGTTTTTGGTCTGTTACGTCTCATACCACGCGATAAGAACGTCGTACTTCGGTCTTGGGCCGACACGATTTACCGGCGAAGGCATCGCGCGGCCGATCTATTTTACGATCCTTACATCGCACACGATCCTTGCGGCCGGCGTAGCGCCGTTCGTGATCGTCACCCTGTGGCGGGCGCTCAAAGGAAATTTTGAAAAGCATAAAAAGATCGCCCGTCTGGTTTATCCCGTGTGGCTTTATGTTTCGATCACAGGGGTCGTGGTTTACTGGATGCTCTACCAGATGTATCCCGCCAGGTAAGGATTGAAATGAAAAGGGGAAAGGGAAAATGGCCGCTTGTTGCGAAGACTCCGGTTTTTAACTCTCTCACTTTGTCACTTTTTCACATTTCTTCTTGAAAAGGCCGATTTTCTGTGCTAAATTATCAATGTTGAAAAGTTGATCACCGAAGTCGTCTCAATTAGAGGCGGCGCGGGGGACCCAAACGTTTCATGCAGTTTATGAAACAGGGGCGAAGCGGTGTGTTGAAAGGCCGCGGGGATAATCTTTCGTTCCTAGCCCGTCAGCTAACCTCGTAGGTGTGGCAAAGAAGTTACTGCAAGAGTTAATGCCCATCAAGGCGCGATTTTGTGTGTGCTTCGCGCTCTGCTTTCTCAACAAATCAAGCAGACATCCGGTCTTCTCAAAGAGAAAAGTTCCGCGTTCTAGGACGCGGAACTTTTTTTGTTCACGCTTTATTACTCGACTGGTGATAATTGTCAAAACAATCAATTGCAAAAGATTTTCTCCGAAAAAACCAAAAAGTTAAAAAGAAAACCGAAAACGGAACGAGATCGATCAGTATTCTTCAAAAAAGACGTCAACATACCGTACTATAAGAGAATGAAATCAGTCCTGCTCCTCGTCGGGTGCGTCATTCTCTTTCTTTCGGCCTGCGCGCCGAATCAATCGATCCTGCAAAGCAATGTCGATAACACGGCGCCGACACCCGTACCGACAGAAACGATTCCGCCGATAAAAAAGATAACGGTCGGCGAGCTGATGAACCGCACCGCGAACGCGCCGGAAGGATCATTTACATTTCCATGCGACCTGCAAACCTATAAACCCCAAGACCGCGATAAACTGCGAAAACTTCGCGATGTATGGATGTCGAAAGAAAAAGATGAAAACTATGTTCTGCGGCCGTCGGGCGATTGCGTCTGCCCGGGTATCTGCGTGCTGAAGGTCGAAGACACGACCAAGGCGGCACCAAATAACTCTGGGTTGATCGTAATAAAAGATCTTGATTCAAACAGCTATCAATGGCTGGCAAAGGACGTCGATCTGACGAACGCCAGACTCACCTGGACGACCTCTGTCCCGGACATCGTGTTTAGTGACAATAATGGAAAAGATGTAAGAACGTGCCCGGTAGAGTTGAAAGGCGCCAAGTACGAGATGAATTGTCGGAGTACGAAGTAAGCTGATGAAAATAGCACCGGTCGGAACCGCTACCTCAAATCGTGTTTCTCAAGCAAATGACGGAGTTGATGGTCCTTCATTTTCAGTAACTCGGCCGCTCTGGTTTGATTCCCTCCGGTGCGGTGGAGAGCCTCGGCCACAAATTCCTTTTCGATCTTATCGATATACGTTTTTAGCTCGATCCCGTCGGCGGGAAGTTCGATGGTCCGGGTCCGTAGATCGGCAGCATTTTCGGTACAATTCGCCGCTGAGATAATTCCGTCGCCGTTCGACAACGCAACAGCACGTTCGATCGTATGTTCGAGCTCGCGGACGTTGCCCGGCCATGTTCGGTTCTGAAGAGCGTTTGCCGCTTCTTCCGAAAGGCGCAGCTTTTTTCCAGAACGCGCGCAAAATTTGTTTATAAAATGCTCGGCAAGATCGGGAATGTCCTCGCGGCGCTCGCGAAGAGGCGGGACATTAAGCGGTATCACGGAAATGCGAAAATAAAGATCCTGGCGGAACCTGCCGTCATCAACCATCGGACGAATATCGCGGTTGGTCGCCGCGATGACACGCGTGTCGACTGGTACTTCGCTCGACGCTCCGATGCGGCGGATCGTTCGCTCCTGCAAAACCCGAAGCATTTTGACCTGCATCGAAAGCGGCATATCGCCTATCTCATCCAGGAATATGCTGCCTTTGTTCGCCGATTCGAACATTCCGGCTCGGTTCGACGAAGCTCCCGTGAACGTGCCTTTTAAGAAACCAAAAAGCTCGGATTCGAGCAAAGTTTCCGGCATCGCGCCGCAGTTTATCGGGATAAACGGCTTTTCGGCGCGCTTCGACATATCGTGGACGGCGCGTGCGACAAGTTCCTTGCCGGTGCCCGATTCGCCTGTGATGAGGATGGTGGATTCTTCGTTAGCAACGGTCGAGATCATCCGTTTTAATTCGAGTATTTTCTCGGACCGGCCAATGATGTTTTCAATGCTGCCCTGACGCCGCTGAGCGGTTTTGAATGCACGGTTTTCGCTGATGATGGCGCGTGTTTCAAGCGTCCGCTTAACGATGAGTTTCAGTTCCTCATTATTGAACGGTTTTTGAATAAAATCGTCCGCACCAAGCTTGAACGCCTCTCGCGCCGTCGCAATAGTTCCGAATGCGGTCATCAAAACCACATTAATGTCCGCATCGACCTCCTTCGCCGACCGCAGCAGTTCGATGCCGTTCATATCGGGCATCCGGACATCCGAAACGATCAGATCGACCCCGTTTTTCTTAAGGTGTGCGAGCGCTGCGCGGCCATTATTCGCCACGGCAACCTCATAACCCTCCGCCGCGAAAATCGCCTGGAGCACCTCGCGGTAACCGGCCTCGTCATCAACGATCAATAAACGCATAGTTCGGAATTAAGCCCTTGGTCCCGGAGGTCCCAAATTATTTATGCCTAGCCTGGTTCAGGTTCGGCAACACCAACGAATTTGTCACCGGGTGCGATGCTGCCTGAAATTTCGGGGACTTACTTGGGTAAATCCACCGTTATCCTCGTCCCCTTTCCAACCGCGCTTTGGACGTCGATCCGGCCGCCGTGGTCGGTTACGATCTTATGCACGATCGAAAGCCCGAGGCCCATGCCGCGGGCGCCATGCGAAAAGGGTTCAAAAAGATGTCTTTTTGTTTCCGCGCTTATCCCGCAGCCGGTGTCTTGAAACTCGGTCCGCACAAAATTCTGTCCTTTTTCCGTCAGCCTTACGCTGAGCCTACCGCCGGCAGGCATCGCCTGTATCGCATTTTGCAACAGGTTCCAAAATACCTGTTTTATCTCGGTTTCGTTGGCATTTATCGTCACGGTCGAGGTCGGCAATTCGCAGTCAAGCAGGTGAAAATCGCGGACCTCAGGGCTGTGCCGCAAAAGCGAAAAACAATCGCGCAGCGCCTGGCCCAAATCCATTTCAGCCGTCTGGTGCGAGAAACCGTTCGCGGATGGCCGGGCGTACGCGAGGAAATTGGTGATAATGCCATTCAGCCGGTCTGATTCACGCAGCACGACATTCATAAGGGAAGCTTCGTCCGGTGTCGATGTCGATTTTTCCTGCATAAACTGCAAGGCGGAACTCATTGACCCGAGCGGATTACGTATCTCGTGCGCAAGCCCCGCAGCCATTCGCCCGACAGCTGCGAGCCGGTCCGAGCGCCGCAGTGTTTCCTCAAGCTGGCGAATTTGCGTAACATCCTGAAAGGTGATTATCAATCCGGAAAAACGCCCGTGCCGTCCGAACAACGGCGATACCGAACACAACACCGTAACGCGACGCCGCGAACCGTCCTTACGAAGAGCGGTCCGCATTTTTGCCTCAAAAGGGCCGCTTTCAAAACTGTTCCGATCTGGCGAGCCGAGACATATCCCAATAGCTGGCCGTATCTCGTCACCAAGGAGTGTAAAAACGCTTTCTCCGATCGTTTCGTTCGCACGCAGACCCGAAATTTCCTCGGCGGCGCGGTTGAATGCGTAGATCTTGCCTTCGAGATCGGTCGTGATCAGGCCGGAACCGATCGACTGTATGATCCGTTCGTGCAATACGTTCAGATCGGCAAAACTTGCTGCGGTTTCCTTTAATTCTTCGGCGACGCGGCGGCGTTCGGACATCCGGGCGGCGAGCAATCCGACAAGCAATATCGCGACATTATTGAACCCGATGATCTGTACGATTCGCGATGCCCTCGCTTCGCCCGAATACGAAAAGAGGAGTTCCTGCCCGATCAATACGGAAAGCGCCGTAAAACACGCGACACATCCACCCGCGATGATCAGTGTGTCGTTTTTCGAAAGGAAAAAACCGGAGACGCAGATCAGAATGACGTACAGCGTAATATAAGGTGACAACAGATCGCCCGTTTGCCATACGAGTCCCGTAACGAACAAAATGTCCACCAAAAATTGAACGCGCATCTGCAAAAGCAGATCGTCATTCAGCCGCAGAACCAAATAATAAACGCCTGACAACGCGATCGAAACCAAAAAGAAAATAGCCAGGCCGCTCGGGAAATTCTCAAACGACGCGGAACCCGCCGGAAAGCTGTTCGTCCACCACCAGCTTGCAAGCAGCAGCAGGAACATCAGGGCAAGGCGCCCGGCGATCAGTCCGTGCACTTTTCGTACAAGGGTCGGGTCGGGTGAGACGTGCGGCGCTGAGATTCCGGACATAACAGGCAAATTCAATTTCTGACGATAAGGATAATAAGGTTCCGGTAACTTTATATCGGTTTTGTCGAAAAAGGCAAGAAAAATTTTTCCGCTGTCATATTGACAAAACATTGTTAAACAATCATTTACAGTGATAATCATATCTGCGAGCCTGTGGAAAAAAAGTATTGACATCAACCTCGAAAGTGGGTTACAAGATAGGCACAGCATTAAAACGAGCAAGCGGTGGTTCCGGTCAAAAGCGGCGATAAGAGTTCGCGAAATTTTCACATGACCGAGCAGGGGCAGAAGCGTCTGCGATGAGTTTCCTAACAACATTCTCACGCACTAGGACGACAACAACTTTCACATTAAGGAAGTAAACGCCGATGACGTTAAATGGCGACCCAAGAAGTAAACTCACTGAGCTTCTTCAGAAGACTATCGAGCTGGGCGGTTCCGATCTCCATTTACGAGTCGATTCGCCGCCGCAGGTTCGGGTCCACGGCCGGTTAAGCCCGTTAGAAGGAATGGAACCGCTGACTGCGGACGAGACCAAAGAACTTGCATATGCCTTCCTGACCGACGATCAGCGGAGAATTTTTGAAGAAAAACGCGAACTCGATCATTCGATCGGCCTCGAAGGCCTGTCGCGTTTTCGCGTCAATATCTTTAATCAAAAAGAGACGGTCGGCGGCGTTTATCGCGTGATTCCTTATGAGCTCCGTACTTTTGAGGAACTGGGCCTGCCGCACGTCGTCGCTGATCTTTGCCGTAAACCCCGCGGGCTCATTCTCGTTACCGGGCCGACCGGTTCGGGCAAATCGACGACGCTTGCCACGATGATCGACCGCATTAATACGTCGCGGCACGAGCATATCATCACCATCGAAGACCCGATCGAGTTTTTTCATACGCATAAAAACTGCGTCGTTACGCAGCGGGAACTTGGCTCCGACACGTTTTCGTTTGCTGATGCGTTGCGTTCGGGCTTGCGTCAGGACCCGGACGTCGTTCTGGTAGGCGAGATGCGCGACCTCGAGACGATCGAGATGGCTTTGCGCGTTGCGGAAACGGGACATTTAACGCTTGCGACGCTGCATACCAACACGGCGCCGTCGACCATCACGCGTATCATAGACGTGTTTCCCGGTTCACAGCAGGCGCAGATCCGAACTCAGCTTTCGAACGTTTTGCAAGGGATCATGTGCCAGGCGCTTTTGCCGAACGCCTCGGGCACCGGCCGTGTGATGGCGCTTGAGATCCTTATTCCAAATTCGGCGATCCGCAACCTCATTCGTGAAGACAAGATTCACCAGATTTATTCCATGATGCAGACCGGCAGCGATAAATACGGAATGATGACGCTTAACCAATCGCTCGCGGAGCTTTACCGACGTCGGCAGATCACGCTCGAGACGGCGATGACGATCTCGCAGAACATCGAAGAGCTGAAAGACCTGATCGGTCACCGTGAAGTGTTGGCGGGCATGCAGGCGGCCGATGCGGCACGCCAGCGGACGCCCGAAACTCCGGCGATCACGTCGGGTCGTCGTATGACCGTTGCGCCGCGAGGTGTGTCCAGGGAAGGTTGATCGGTCGAGACTATTAATTATAACTGCGTAAGTAAATTTCAAATCAGAGCGAAGTTTTATGAGAAATGCATTTGGAACAAGCCCACAGCGCGGGAGCGGTTTTGCCGCCGACAATGACCCGGTTTTTGCCGAGCGAGCCTCGTCGCTAGACCAGACCGCAGTGGTTTGGAGTCATTCGGGCGAGGTCGTCGCTGCATCTCCGCTGGCGAGCGGTGCCGGCATTTATGAGATAGACGTTGCGCGTTTTCCGACAGAGTTTAATCTTGGCGCGGCTTTGAATATGCGGCGTGCGAGCCACTCAAACGTTCCACCACTATCTCAGGAATCGCTGTTTTTGACGACGCTTCCCGATTTTTCGGAACGCACGCGGATACTTGCACTGGATGGCGAAAAGCTTGCGCTCGACGATGTTTCACTTGCGGAATGGCTCGTAGAGGCCGAACGCAATGTCGCCGTCGGAACTGATAACCACCAGCTTTTCGAAACTTCGCTTGAGGACACTGCGTGCACCATCCGCCGCTTGCCTAACGGCCAGGTCGCCATGACCGAAGCGCCGCGTCAGCATGTCCAGGCGGCCCGGGAACGCGTCCGCGTTCTGCTCGGC